>CBDUCW010000133.1:0-6422 GCA_965365745.1 uncultured Trueperaceae bacterium | reverse complement strand
CCTCGAACAGCACGACGCCGTCGCCCTGGCCCGCGCCTGGAACGCGCAATTCACTACCTCCTCCACGACGCGCACCGAGCACGACCTCGAACGGCTGCTGCCCACCGCCCGCACGTTCCTCGCCCACCTCGCCCAAATCGAACGGGGCTCGCGAGCAGAAGCGTGACCCCGCTCGCAAGCCCAAACCAAGAGACACGATCGCGGCCGACCCCCACCGGCCGCGATCCCGTTCGGTGCCGCCACGCGTGCGCGACGTCCTCGTCGTGGAGAACTCGCTCCGTCGCCAGGCGTGTCGCGTGCACTCACGCACTTCATCGGGGCGCATCGCTGCGTGTCGTAGAGTTGCGTACTCGACATCGAGGCCGGGTGAGCGCGGCGGTACCGGTGCGCGCGTGACGATGCGCTGGGGGTCGCGCGGCTGTCGCGCCAGGTGGACGCGAGCAGGTCTCGCGTTCGGCGAACGGTGTCGATCGAATCGCCCGCGAATCCTACGTGGGCGCGCCGCTTGCTCTCGTCGGAGAGGGGATGCTCGACATGGACGGAAGTTTCGATCTGGGCACCTACAGCCGAACCGTCACCTCGACCTCGCCGGAGGCGCAACGCTGGTTCGATCGCGGGTTGATGTGGTGCTACGCGTTCAACCACGAGGCCTCGGTGGCGTGCTTCGAGCGCGCCGTCGGATACGACCCCGACTGCGCCATGGCCCACTGGGGGATGGCGTACGCCGGCGGGTGCAACTACAACCGCACCTGGGAGGACTTCGCGCCCTCCGAGCTCAAGGACGTCGTGGCCTTCACGCGCCGGGCCACGGACGCTGCCCTCGCACGGCTCGACGGTGCAACCGAGGTCGAGCGCAGGCTCGTGCGGGCGCTCGACAGCCGCTACCAGTCCGACGAAGTGGTCGACGAGGACGCGTTCGCGTCGTGGAACGACGCCTACGCGGCGGCGATGGCCGACGTGTACGCGGCCTTCCCGGACGACCACGACGTGGCCGCCCTCTACGCCGAGGCGATGATCAACCGCACGCCGTGGCAGCTGTGGGACCTGAAGACCCGGGGGCCCGCCGAGGGCGCCGACACGTTGCGCGCTGCCGAGGTCCTCGAACGGGCGATGACGCAGCGCGAGGCCACGGGGGCGGAGCCGCACCCGGGGCTGAATCACGTGTACATCCACGTGATGGAGATGTCGCCGCACCCCGAGCGCGCGCTCAGGGCCGCGGACGCGCTCCGCGATCAGGACATCGAGGCCGGGCACCTGCTGCACATGCCCTCGCACATCGACATCCTCTGCGGCCACTACTCCGACGCCGTGCGCGCCAACGACCGAGCCATCGCCGCCGACGAGAAGTACCGCGCCCTCACCGGCGACCTGAACTTCTACACCCTCTACCGGATCCACAACTACCACTTCAAGACGTACGCGGCGATGTTCCTCGGGAACTACGCCGCGGCCCTCTCGGCGGCCGACGCGATCCGCGCCACGTTGACCGAGGATCTGCTGCGCATCGAGGCGCCGCCGATGGCGGACTTCCTCGAGAGCATGGTCACCGTCGATCTCCACGTGCTGATCCGATTCGGCCGCTGGAACGAGATCGTGGAGCGCCCCCTCCCCGAGGACCGCGATCTCTACTGCGTCACCCACGCGATGCTCCACTACTCGAAGGGCGTCGCGTACGCCGCGAGCGGCCGCGTGACCGAAGCGGAGACCGAGCGTGAGCTCTTCCGCGAGGCCTACGCTCGGGTGCCCGACACGCGCTATTTGTTCAACAACACCTGCCTCGACGTGCTCGAGGTGGCCGAAGCGATGCTCGATGGCGAGATCGAGTACCGCAAAGGCAACCACGAGGCGGCCTTCGCGCACCTGCGCCGTTCGGTCGAACTCGACGACGGCCTCGCCTACTCCGAACCGTGGGCGTGGATGCAGCCCGCCCGGCACGCGCTCGGCGCACTCCTGCTCGAACAGGGGCACGTCGAGGAGGCGGCCGACGTCTACCGGGCCGACCTCGGACTCGACGACACGTTGAGCCGCCCCGCGCAGCACCCCGACAACGTGTGGAGCCTGCACGGCTACACCGAATGCCTCGAGCGGCTCGGCCGCGACGCCGAGGCCGCAGCGCTGCGCATGCGGCTCGACATCGCGCTGGCACGGGCCGACGTGGAGATCGAGGCGTCCTGCTTCTGTCGCACCGAGGGGCACCCTTGCCACTGACGCCACGAATACGAGACCAACGCCCTGGGCGGGGTCCGGGACGAGCAGTGGGCCGGGTGGTACGCGGCCTATGTGCTCGGTCGCCTGGGCGACGTGGGCCGAGCCCGCTCGGCCGTGGTCTCAGGGGATGGCCTCGGCGCGGCGGCCGAGCGTCCTACAATGCCGAATGGACGACTGGCACCTGGAATTTCGCCGCGACGGTGTGCTGCTGAGCCGCCCCGGCGCGGAGGTGCTGCTCGACGGGAAGCCCGCCGCGCTCTTCGTGTACCTGGCGGTGGAGGGAACGACGTCGCGGCGAGCGCTGGCCGCGCTCCTCTGGCCCGACTCGGACACGAGCCGGGCGCGCGCCAACCTCCGCAAGCTGCTGAGTCGGCTGGATGCCTGGCGCGATGCCCTGGTGGACGAGGATCCGCTCGCCCTCCGTCCCGACCTCGTCCCTGCCCCGAGGGACCTGCTCCCGGAGCGTCTCGGCTTCGACGAGGCCTCGCCCTTCGAGGCGTGGCTCGCCGAGGCGCAGGAGCTGCGTCGGCGCGACCGGGTCGCGTGGCTTCGGCGCGAGGTCGAACGGTTCGAGGATTCGGGCGACGCCGACGAAGCCCTGCGTGCCGCCGAGGAGCTCCTGGAGCTCGATCCGAGCGAGGCGTCGGCGCGCGATGCCCTCGCGCTCGCCGGACGCCTCGGGAATCCCCACGCCGGCCTCCGGATCTTCGAGGATCACAAGGCACGGCTCGCGCGCGAGTTCGACGCGGAGCCCGACCCGACCACCGAAGCGCTGGCCCGCGACCTCGCCTTGACCGTGGGCGGCGACGCCGACGCTCTCGAACGGCTCGCCGCCGAGGGCAGCCGGGTCCACGGAGCCGACGGGGCCGAGGCTCTCGAGCGGCTCGACGCCGCCCGCCCCGCCTGGCTCGCCGCATGGCGCCGGGCGGTCGCCGATCGGGACGCCGCCGCGCTCGCCGGCGCGGCCGACGCCCTCGCCGACTACCTGGAGCTCCGCGGCGAGATCCACTTGGCGGTGACGCTGCTCAGCCAGGCCCAGCTTGCGCTCGAACCGGCCGGCAGCCCCGCGGAGCGTCGCGCCGCCGGCCGCCTCCTGATCCACCTCGCCTGGCACGAACAACGTCTCGGGCTCGCCGCCGCGAGCGCCCACGCCGAGCGCGGCCTCCAGCTGCTGTCGCCCCGCGACGCGTCCACCTACCGGGCGCGGGGGCTGTACGCGCTCGGCCTGACCCTCTGGGCCCGCGGCGACGTCGCCGGGGCGCGGAGCCGGTGGGACGAAGCGCACGAACTGCTCGAGGGGGCGGGCGACACGCTGCGCTCCGCCTTCCTGCACGGCAATGTCGCGATCGCCGCCGATGCGCTCGGCGAGACCGACCGCGCCATGCGCCACTACCGCGCCGCGATCGAGCGCTTCCGCCGGCACGGCGACGAGGTCGCGGCGGCGCCCTACCTCAACAACCTCGGCCAGCTGCTCGTCGAGGCCGGTGAGCTCGAGGACGGCATCCGCCTGCTCGAGCGCGGCATCGAGCTCGCACGCAGCCACGGTCAACGCGCGACGCTCGCCTACCTCCTCGACAGCCGCTGCCGCGCGGCGATCGCGGCGCGGCAGCTCACGGTCGCGCGCGACGCGCTGGACGAGGCGACCGAACTCGCGCGCTCCTGCAGCGACCGCGTCCTTTCGGCCGCCCTGCTCGCCAGCGACGCCAAGTTGGCGATCGTGGCATCGGACGATGCCGACCCCGCGCTCGACCCGGGGCTCGGGCTCCACAAGGCGACCGAAGCGCTGCGGGCCGCACACGAGCTCGGTCTCCGCCCCGCCCAGCGCGAGGCGTTGCTGCTGCTCGCCGAAGCGCTCCATACGGTCGGGGCCGGCGCGGACGGCGACCGGATCCTCGCGAGCCTCGCGGCGGAAGGCGGAGCGTCCGCGGCGGCGGCCCGGGAGCGACTCGGCAGCCGAACCGCCACGCCTGCCGGCGACGTCGACCAGCTGATCACCGCCCTGCTCGGGTGAGCGTGGGGACGCTGCATGCGTCGGCCATTCGAGGTGTCACGCTCCGGTCACGCGGAATCGACGACAATACCTTCAGAAAGGAGGTCTTCCCATGGCGAAGATTCTGAGGTGCCGTGACGTGGGGTTCGACTGCGAAGCCCGGGTCGAGGCTCAGACCGAAGAAGAGGTTCTGAAGATGGCGGCCGAGCACCTGACCCGCGACCACACGGAAACCGAGTTGAACGCGGACGTGGTTGCGAAGGTTCGCGCCGCGATCCGCGAGACGGGTTCCTGACGCTCGCGCTCGACGGTTCCCGTTCCGGGTGCCGCTCGACACCGAGCGCGGCGCAGGCCGGGCGACCCCGGGATCCACCGGCTGGACGTCGGCGACGCCGCCACCGGCGTGCCTCGGGGCCCCGGCACGCTGCGGTGGTTCGGCCTCCCTGGACGGTGGTCCGGGTCGCGGCGAATTGTGATCCATGCAACAATGCGGGGTCCGGGGGTCGTTTCCGGCCCCCGCGAAGGGGGAGCGCATGGTTTCGCCGGGCCCCGCCACGTCGCACGCGTCTTCGGCCCCCCGTCGGGGGTGGCTCGGTCGTTGGATCGGGACGGTCGAACGGGCCCCCGGACCCTCGGCCGTGCACTACGCGCTCCTGTGGCTTGGCCTGTTCCTGCTGCTCTCGGCGCTCAGCTGGCTCGACGGCACGTATCCGTTCGGAACGCTGCATCTGAGCCACGCCGATTTCACCTTCTGGGGCATCTACATCCTGGCGGTGGCGCACCACCTGACGATCTTCGCTGGCAAGGTCTTCGATCGGGCCCGCCCGCTGCTCATCGGCGTGGCCGACCCGGACGCCCTGCGCCTCCGCCTCACGACCCCGTCCCCGAGATGGACGCTGGTCGCGAGCGTCGTCGGGGTCGGCTGGGGCGTCTTCGCCTTCATGCTCGACTCCGACTACATCGCGGCCCATCTGCTCTACCGCTCCCCCGCGGCCACCGTCCTCGAGGTGGCGCTTCTCGCGGCGTACAGCTTCATCTCGGGTGCGGTGACGGTGTACGTCGTCCAACAGCTCATCGTGGTGCGCAAGATCTACCGCCACGTCGACATCGACCTGTTCGCCTCGCGCGGACTCTACGGGTTCGCGCAGCTCACCAGCCGCACCGCGGTCGCGATCCTGTTCATCAACTACCTGTTCCTGTTCACGGGCTCCAATTTGCTCGACTCGGGAATCATCCTCGGGAGCACCGTCGCCTTCTCGCTGCTGTCGCTGTTCCTCTTCCTGTGGCCGCTCTGGGGTGCGCACCGCCTTCTCGCCGACGAGAAGGAGCGCTGGCGAGCCGAGCTGGACGAGCGATTCACCGATGCCGTCCGGCGGCTCGAGCGGGCGATCGACGCCGGGGAACTCGAGGTGATGGAGCCGCTGAACAAGGCGATGTCGAGCCTGGAGATCGCGCGCGGCCGGGTCGATCGCGCATCGACCTGGCCCTGGCACGTCGAGACGCCGCGCCTGGTGGCGACGGCGATCGTCGTGCCGATCGGCCTGTACCTCGTCCAGCGCCTCCTCGAGCGGCTGCTCTTCTAGTACCGACGGCGAAGAACGGCGGATGTCGATGTTGCGGCTTCGCTTCGTTTCGAAGGATCGCAACACGACCACCTTCGATCCCGCCCACCCACCGGTGCACGAGCTCGATCCACCGGCGACCCTCGCGTTCGAAACCGGCGACGCCGCCTTCTTCCGCCTCGCCCGGGGCGAGACGGTCGAACGGATCGGGCGCGAGACCTTCCATCGCATCACGGACGCGGTGAAGATCCGCGGCGCGATGCCCGACGACCGCGGGCGCGGCCGTTACCTCGACGCCGATTCGCTCCCGGCTCGCATCTGCAACGCCTTCGTCACGGCCATGTGGCGACGGAAACGATCCGCCACGATCGAGAGCACCTCGAGCGCGAACGAGGGTTCCTCGCGCACGAGATCCACGAAGCCGTCGCGGTCCAGCCGCGCAAGTCGGGACGGCCGTGTCGCGCGCGCGGTCGCGCTCCTCGCGAAGTCGTCCACCAACGCCATCTCGCCGAAGACATCGCCTTCGCGAAGCCGATCGATCACCTCGTCGTCGACCGTGATCTCGACCTCGCCGGCCAGCACGACGTACATGAGATCCGGCGGATCCCCCTGGCGGAACACGACGTGACCTTCTTCGACGTCCTCGGTGTCGTCGCTATCCC
>CBDUCW010000132.1:0-6426 GCA_965365745.1 uncultured Trueperaceae bacterium | reverse complement strand
GACCTCGTGGCGCTGTTCGTGGCGATCGCGATCGTCTACGCGCTCGCGCTCGCCGGCTTCCTCGGCTCACGGTGGCTCGAGAAGGTCGTGGGCCGATCGGGCAACGACGTCCTCAAGCGGTTGCTCGGCGTGCTGCTCGCCTCGCTCGCGATCCAGTTCATCGCCGACGGCGTGCGCGGCCTGATCGACACGGTGTAGGGCGCCTCGGCGGAGGTCGCACCGGCCTACCGGCTGCTCGTGATCAGCTCGGTCGCCGCAGTCTGTTTCATCGGGGCGACAGCGAGACGCGAGCTCCTCGCTTGGACGGTGCTGATCGCAGGGGTGCCGGGGCCATGTCCCACGGCCGGCACGGCGCGCCGCCCCTCAGCTCGAGCGACGTAGCGCCGCCGGATCGGCACGACCGCCGGAACGCCCTGCAGGCTGGCCGCGCGCCCTCAGGGCTCGGCCAGACCTCCGTAGCGACGCCACGACTCCCACAGGTTGACGACGTCCTTGTCCTGCTCGTGGGCCCGCTCGAGATCCGACTCGACGTGATCTTCGCTTCCGTTCCACAGGGCGAGCACGAGATCGCTCTTCTCGAGGCAGCTGCGCCGCGCCGCCGCGTAGGCCCACGCCGCGTAGCCGCTCGGGTGCACGACGGAGGTCGCATCGGCCTTGTCGAGCAGCCGGCCGAAGCGCTGGCGGTGGTGCAGGTCCCAGCGCGAGGCGACGCCACGGAACGGAAGCACGATGTCGACGGGCAGGTCGCGCTCCAGCGCCGCCTCGACGAGCGCCGTGTCCCACCCCCGCTCGAGCGTCGCCACGACGCGCCCCACGTCGTGGTGCGCCAGCGCCTGGTGCGCGAGCGCCTTGAGCCGCCGGTGCATGTGCTCGTACCACTCGGTGCGGTTCGACCAGTAGATGCGCTTCTCGAGCCAGGTCAAGCGCTCGGGCCGCCCCCCGGCGGCCGCGGCGATCGGCTTGAGACGAAACGTGATGCCGAGGTGTTGCGGATCGTTCCAGTCGAGGATGCGTTCGCGTTCCGGCACGGCGTCCTCCTCGGGTGCGGGCGCGGCGCCTCGAGCGAGGCGTCGGGAGGCCCAGGACTCCTTGGGTCCAGTGTGCACCACGAAGGTGTGAGAAATCTCACGTTTTCGCGCCGTGAGGACACAAGCGAGCGCCGACCGCATCCACGACGGGCGGTCGGCGCACGCACCGGACGGAGCTGGAGGTGCGGCTCAGTCCAGGTACGTCAGGAAGGTGTAGTCGGTGGCCGCGGCGCCGGCATGGCATCCGATGCAGCCTTGCGAGGACGCCACGTCGAGCCAACTTCCGGCGTAGGTTCCGTCGTCCTGCCGATCGAAGCGGCCGTACTGCCAGTCGCCGCCGCTCGGGTTGAAGCCATCCACCTTGCGCATGAGGGTCAGCACCTGCACCTCGAGCGTCTCCGCGTTTAGGGTTTCCTTGACGTAGATGCTGCCTTCGGCATGCGGGAAGCTCCGGTCGTGCGCCGTCTCGGCGGCGACGTGGTTGAAGTACACGTCCTTCGCCACCGGGTGGGCCGACTCCACGAACGACTTCTGGACGTTGGCGCGCTCCCAACTCCAGTAGCCGGCGATCTCGTCGGCGATGCCGACGTTCGCGCTCTGTGCGAATACGAGCAGGCCGGCGAACGCGATCAGCGCAGCGGCCATACCTACGGCGAATCTCTTCATGTGCACCTCCAGGGCGGGAATAGCGCAGTGTGGCCGTATCGGCCCCAGAGGTTTGTCAACTGCTTGACCGACACGCACCGAAAGGCGTCGTGGCGGGGGCGCTCGCGAACCGCCGCAGCCGAACTCCCCGCTGCGCAGGCGCCGAACGAGCCGTCCGGGCGGCGGTGCCTTCCCGAGGACGTCCGCTCCACCGAGGTGGAGCGGACGTCGCGGAGGATTCGGCCTGCGTCGACTCGGGTCCACGTCGGATTCAGCTCGCCCAGAACCTCACCCGCCGATGTACGGCGCGAGCCACGCGCTCACGACGTGGAAGTTGTCGGTCACGAGGAGCCCCCCGAAGATGATCACGATCGCGGCGCTGGCGAAGCCGACGTAGGGCATCGCCTTGTGGATGCGCTGCATGTAGGGCATGACGCGCGTGAGCAGGGCGGCCGAAATCAGGAACGGGATCCCCACGCCCATCGAGAACAGGAACAGGATCAACGCCCCCTGCCCGACGGAGCCGATGGTGCCGACGTAGAGCAGGAGCGTGCCGAGCAAGGCACCGCCGAAGCACGTCGAGCATCCGACGCCGAACAGGAGGCCCATGGCGCTGGCGCGCACGAACTGCCTCGGTCCGTCGATCGACAGGCCCTGGATCTGCCGGGCACGGCCGATCGGGATGCGGCAGAACAGCGGCGCCCGCGCGCGGATGCCCATCCACACGCCCATGCCGATGATGAGCACGCCCGATCCGATGGCCAGCGGGCGCGTCCAGGTGCTGAACACCGATTGCAGCGTCTCCCCGGCCAGCCCGGCGAGCGCGCCGGCCCCCGTGAACAGCAGCGTGTAGCCGGCGACGAATCCGAGCGCGATCTGGAACAGTCGGGTCCGGGCCTGCGGCGTGATCTGCGCGCCGGATGCGATCTCCTCGGCGCTCATGCCGGTGAGCGTCGACAGGTAGAACACGAGGAGCTGGAGCAGGCACGGCGTCAACACCGTGGCCAGAAGCCCGAGCGCCACGGCGAGGCTGGTTCCGAACGGAATCTCCTCGTCGAGGACGTCCTGCGGGATCGCGATGGGGAGATCCCAGGACACCGTCACGGGTTCGGCGTCGGTGTAGGCCCAGCCCTGCGGGCCTTCGTCGACCGGCGGCACTGCGAGCGCGAGCTGCTCGATCTCGACGCCCTCGAACCAGGTGCGGGGGAAGGTCGCGACGGTCAGCTTGTGGTGGATCGAATACGTGAGGGTCTCGAGCGTCGCCGCCTCGATCGCGTCGCCCCCGTTGACGATCAGCTTCACGGGGGTCGGCTCGAGCGGAAGCTCGTCCATGTGGGTGTCTTCGTTGATCAGGAAGATGTGGTCGCGGGCGGGGTCGTAGGGGATGCCCTTGGCCTGCCGATTGGCCACCTCGAAGAACTCGGCGGTGCCGTATAGCGCCAGCATCTCGACGTGGTGGTTGAGCGGTGCGCCGCGCGCAAGAATGCTCTGCACCGACTGCATGCCGCCGGCTCGACCTTGCTGCAGGTCGATCTTGACGTCGTTGAGGATGCCGCGGCCGTCGAGGAAGTAGACGGCGAACAGCCACGAGCCGGCGGCGAACAGGGCGAGGAGGACGGTGGCCGCAGCGACGACGGCGCGTCGAGGCGATTCGAGTCGTGGAAGCATGTCCCGGCCTCTCAGCGAATCAGGGCGTCGTGGCGGGCGGAGCGGAATAGGGCTCCGCGCTCGGCGCGATCGGAAGACGGAGCACGGCGTCGGGCGCCTCGGTGCAGTGCGCCTCGATCAGCCCCTCGGCCGGCGTGTCGAAGACCACGCCGTTCGTGCCACGCCCGGCCACCTCGACCGGCGCGTCGGTCACGCCGTCGACGACGAGCGTGCAGGCGCTGCGGTTGCCGTTCTGGACGATCAGCTGGACGCGCGTCGCGGGCGGAATGGGCAGCGCCGCCGGTTCGAAGGTGCCGCGGCGGAACAGGGTCTTGACGGGGAACAGCGTGTCGAGCCACTGGAGGTAGTAGGCGACGTCGTCGATGTTCTGCTGGCTGAGGATCGGGAGCAGGAAGCCCATCTCTTCGGCGGCTTCGAGCGCACCCTGGATGCGGACGGCGTCGACGCCGCGAATCACGGGGCCGATCCCGACGTCGCCGAGCGCGAACCTGCTGTGGCAGGTGTGGCAGCCGATGCCGCCGGCCTCGAGGTACACGCGGGTTCCCTCGGCCAGGCGTTCCTCGTCCCAATCGTCCTGCGCGGACGCGGTTGCGAGGAGCGCCAGCGCCAGGAGTGCGATCAAAATACGGGTTGCGGTGCGGTGCATGAGATCTCCTCGTCTCCCGGGCCCAGGAGCTGGGGGGCGGAGGGCCGTGGTGGCGCTCCGCCCGTGAGTGCGTCTAGTTGCCGGTGGCGAAGCTCTGCTTGAGCTCGAGGGCTTCGTTGTGGAGGCCGTTCTGGTCCGACAGGACACGGCCGGTGAAGCCGCCCATGTCGCCGGCTTCGTACGTTACGAAGGCGCCGGAGTGGGTGCTGCCGCCGTTGGGCATCGGGATGCGCGCCGAGACTTCCTTGGCGAACATGTCGAACACGACGATCTCGAAGCTGCCGTTGCAGGTGATCCACAGCTCGGCGGCGTCGGGGTCGGGGTGCACCGTGCCGTGGTCGCCGCGCATGCAGGCGGTGTAGTGGGTCAGGACCGGGCCGGGCGTCCAGGCGGAGTACGGCGGGGGCCGCATGATCGTCGGGTTGACCTCACCCAGCGTGATGCCGCGGTTGTGCGCGCCTTCGCCCTTCGACACGACGAACAGGCGGTCGTCGTCCCAGTTGGGGTGCACGCCGTACGGGCCGAGGGCGGCCGCGCTCGACACGCCGGTGACGCTCCACGCGCTCGGCTCGCCGCTGATGTCGACCTTCGCGATCAGGCTCTCGTGCCCGCCGGAGACGTAGGCTTCGGTCCCCATGGCGTTGAACGAGATCCAGATCGGATCGGTGTCGATGACGTCGATGGTGCGTACGAGCTTCCAGTTCTCGGTGCTGACGACGGCCACGAATCCGTGGGCGTCGACGCCGCGCGGCGGACGGGTGCTGACGAGCAGGTACTTGCCGTCGGGGGTCACGAAGCCGAGGTAGCCGCGGCCCTGCAGTTCGCCGTTGGGCACGCTGCCGACCATGCGGTTGTCGTCGTTCGGGTCGAGGATGTACAGGCCGCCCTCGCGGAACGTGTAGGCGAGCACGAGCTGCCGGCCGTCGGCGTGGGTGAACATCTTCGCGTGGTGCGGATTGGTCGGCGTGGCGAGCACCTTGTTGAGCTTGAGCGTCAGCGCATCGATGATGAGCAGGCGCCCGGTGCCGACGGCGCCGAAGCCGGGGCTCGTTCCCGTGGGCAGGTAGATCCAGCGGCCGTCGGGCGACACGCCGAGACCGTGGGGTTCGAAGTAATCCTCGGCCCCCTCGAGCTCGTAGTGCTGCGAGGCGACGATCTCCTTGGTGTCGGCGTCGATGATCGCCACGCCCGGCGTGTTGAGCCCGCTCATGAGGCCGGAGTAGCCCATGCCTTCGGTGGTGATGAACACGTTCGGGTGGGCGCCGGGATCCCAGGCGGGCATCCCGCTGGAGTCGAATTCGGCGATGAGGCTGACGTCGACCATGTCGGCCCACTCCGTCTCCCAGCCGTCTTGCGCGAACGCAAGACCGGTGAGGAGGGTGAGCCCGAGAAGGGCGACGAGGAGGGTGCGCAGGCTGCGGAAGGGTGCGTGCATGAAGGGGCCTCGCTTCCGAGGAATCAGTCGTTGACCAGCAGCGGTGCGCGCATGCCGGCGACGTAGTGGTTGGGCGCGGTGGCGGTCGAGGGCACGAAGCAGCCGATCTCCCACGCGCCTTGCGCGCTATTGGGCAACGTGAACGACATCTCGACGGTGGCGCCCGGATCCACGTCGAGTTCGAACAGGTAGTTGCTCTCGATGGCGAACTGCTGCTCGCCGCTGGTGCCGACGACGCGAACGCGCACGCCGTCGAACAGGTCCTCGCCGTAGGCGAAGGGCACGCCTTCTTCGACGAGCACGCCGCGGCCGAACTGGACCTTGTGGGTTACGGCGCCGACGTTCTCGAACGTGATCGTGTAGGGAACGCCGGTCTCGAGCTCGATGGCGGCGTTGGGGGCGGAGCCTTCGACCTGGAAGTACATCTCGCCCATCTGGACGGTCAGGGTCTGCTCGAGCCCTTGGGCCATCGCGGCCGAGAGCACGAGCGCAGCTGCGGCCACGAAGACCGCGATGGTGCGTCGGGGGTGGAACATGGGCTACCTCGCAAGGGGGCGGGGCGGAGAGCCTGGGGCGGGGCGGACCACCACGGGGGGAGGTGCGCAGGCCGTCAGAGGCCGGACACGTGGGCGGTGCTTGGCGACGGAACCGAGACGCCTGGGGCGAACGAAGCCACGACGGCACGATGCTCGGTGGGATGAACCTCCTTTCCCATGGCGAACGTCCCGGCGACGGGTCGTGCGCTGAACGGGTGGGACGAGATCCGCCCAGGGCGGAACGGAACAGGCCGACCGCAGCCTAAGTTGGGTGAGGGGCGATGGTCTTGGCCGATCCTCCGACGTTTTGTGGGAGTTCGGCCGACAGTTCGCCGTTCGGCGCATGGCGAGCCGCAGCCGGCGACGCGCCATGCACGGGCTATCCTCGGGATGTTCGATCCGACGCCGTATGCACCGATCTCGATGGCCCACCGGAGGTTCACTGCCGTCGGCCGGGTCTTCCCGAGG
>CBDUCW010000131.1:0-6440 GCA_965365745.1 uncultured Trueperaceae bacterium | reverse complement strand
CGCATCGCCGAAGACGAGGGCGGCGACGTCGGCGCCAAGCGACCCGGCGATCCCGTCGGCGACGGTGACGAGCTCACGGGCGCTCTTGCGCAGCGCTCCATCGGCGTGGTCGGCGACGATCAGGATCATGCGATCACCTTCGCTTCCTCGCGCAGCAGGCGCGCGAGCTCGCGGGCAGCCTCGGCGGGCTCCCCTTCGACGATGCGCTGCCGACGTTCGGTCGTCTGGATCTCCTGGCGCACGAGGGCGGTTCGCGGCTCGAGCGAGCCCAACCCGGAGGGGTCGACCTTGGCGAGCTCCTTGCGCTTGGCCTTCATGATGTTCGGAAGCGTGGGGTAGCGCGGCTCGTTGAGCCCCTGTTGCGTGGTGAGCACGGCCGGGAGCGGCACGCGCAGGTCCTCGCTGCCGTCGTCGCTGTCGTGGGTGACCACGGCCACGCCCTCGTCGAAGGCGAGGTCGGTGACCCAATCGGCGTGCGGCCAGCCCAGCACTTCGGCCAGCGCGGGGCCGAGTGCGCTCGAGTCCCAGTCGGCCTCCTTGCCGCCGACGAACACGAGATCGGGTGCTTCCTCGTGCAACGCGGCGGCCAGCAGGTGCGCCTGGGCGATCGGGTCGAGGTCTGCGTCGGTCTCGATGTGGATCGCGCGGTCGGCGCCCATCGCGAGGGCGGTGCGGATCGCTTCCTCGAACCGGGTGGGGCCGAGCGCGACGGCGACGATTTCGGCATCGACGCCGTCCTCGCGGATGCGCAGCGCCTGCTCGACGCCGTACTCGTCCATGCCGTCGATGACGAAGGTCACGCCCTCGAGATCGACGGCGTCGCCGTCGGTTCGGATGCGCGCCTCGGCGTCGGGGACCTGCTTGAGGATGGTGGCGATCTTCATCGGGGTTCGAGCCTCCTTGGAGGGGGCGGGGTGCGATCGGTCCGCAGCGGACGTGTTCCGCTCGGCCGATCCGGGGTCGGGGGCGTCGTGCTCGCGCCGCCGCAGCGTCGTCGCGGCGTCGGGCGGGCGGAGCGACCGGCCGCGCGCATCAGCGCGTGAGATGCCGGGCGATCACGACGCGCATGATCTCGTTGGTGCCTTCGTAGATCTGGTTCAGCTTCACGTCGCGGAGCAGCTTGGCCACGGGGTACTCGTCGACGTAGCCGTAGCCGCCGAAGAGGTTCACGGCCTGGTTGGCGATCTCGAACGCGGTGTCGCTCGCGTAGCACTTCGCGATGGCGGCAGCCTCGCCGTGCGGGCGATCGCGGTCGACGAGCCAGGCGGCACGGTAGGTCTGCCACCGCGCCGTCTCGACGCCGATCTTCATGTCGGCGAGCTTGAACTGAATCGCCTGCAGTCGATCGATCGGTTTGCCGAAGGCCTCGCGTTCGGCGGCGTAGGCCACCGACTCGTCGAGCGCGCGGCGCGCGACGCCGACGGCACCGGCCGCCACGGGGATGCGCGTCTCGTCGAGCGTCTGCATGGCGATCTTGAAGCCGTCGCCAACGTCCCCGAGCAGGTTCGCGCGCGGGACCCGCACGCCCTCGAACACCATCTCGTAGGTGGGGCTGGCGCGCTGTCCGAGCTTGCCGGTGATCTTGTGGCTGCTGACGCCGTCGCGGTCGTTCTCGACGACCAACGCCACCGTGCCCTTGGACCCGAGCTCGGGATCGATGGTGGCGAAGACGACCGTGAACGCGGCCAGGCCCCCGTTGCTGATCCACATCTTCGAACCGTCGAGCACGATCTCGTCGCCCTCGAGCCGGGCGCGCGTGCGCATGCCGATCGCGTCGCTGCCGTTGTCGGGCTCCGAGAGGGCGAAGGCGGCGAGACGGGGTCCCTCGAGGAGCGGCGCAAGGAACCGCGTCTGCTGTTCGGGCGTCGCCGCGAGCCGGAGTGGCGTGATGCCGAGCTCGCTGGCCATGAGGATCGTGTAGATCCCCATGCAGCCGTAGCCGACCTCCTCGCCGATCACGACCTCCTCGAGCATGCCGAGGCCGAGGCCGCCGGCCTCCTCGGGCACGCTCACGTTGAGCAGCCCGAGCTCGAAGGCCGTCTCGATCACGGCCTCGGGGTAGGTCTCGGTGCGGTCGTGCTCGGCCGCGACGGGCATCACGTGGTCGCGTGCGAACTGACGGGCGAGCTGCTGGATCTGCCGCTGTTCGTCGCTGAGATCGAAGTCGATCATGGGGCGCTCCTCGGGAGGCGGGGGACGAGCGGGCGCATCAGCTGCGGTCCCGGTAGATCTGTCGGCCGATGACCACGCGCTGGATCTCGCTCGTGCCTTCGTAGATCTCGGTGACCCGGGCATCGCGCGCGTAGCGCTCGACCGGGTAGTCGCGGCTGTAGCCGTAGCCGCCGTGGATCTGGATCGCGGCGTGGGTGATGCGGGCGGCGGCTTCGCTGGCGAACAGCTTGGCCATCGAGGCTTCGCGCGTGACCCGAAAGCCGCGGTCCTTCAGCCACGCCGCCCTCTGGGTGAGCAGGCGGGCCGCGTCGAGTTCGGTCGCCATGTCGGCGAGCTTGAAGGCGACGCCCTGGTGGGCGCGGATCGGAACCCCGAAGGCCTCGCGCTCGTTGGCGTAGTCGCGGGCTGCCTCGAACGCGGCTCGCGCGATGCCGATCGCCTGGGCGGCGATGCCGATGCGTCCGGCGTCGAGCGACGCCATGGCGATGACGAAGCCCTGCCCCTCGGGGCCCAACCGGTGCGTCTCGGGCACGAAGCAGTTCTCGAAGGTCACCGAGGTCGTGATCGCCGCGTGCTGCCCCATCTTCGCCTCGGGCTTGCCGAAGCGCATGCCCTCGGCGCCCTTCTCGACGAGGAAGCAGGTGACGCCGCGAGCTCCGGCGGTCGGATCGGTCTTGGCCATCACCAGGTACAGCTGGGCGTGCCCTCCGCTGGTGATCCAGGCCTTCTCGCCGTCGAGCCGGTAGCCGCCCTCGGTCTTCGTGGCGCGCGTGCGCATGGCGACGGCGTCGCTGCCGGCGTGCGGTTCGGAGAGGCAGAACGCTCCGATCCACTGGCCGCTGGCGAGCTTGGGGAGGTAGGTGTCCTTCTGGACCTCGGTGCCGTAGGCGAGCAGCATGCCCTGCGGGAGACCGTTCGTGACCGACATGATGGTGGCGTGGCTCGCGTCCGCCGCGGCGATCTCCTCGAGAAGCACCACGTAGCTGAGCGTGTCGAGCCCGGCGCCGCCGTAGCGCTCCGGCGTGCCGACCCCGAGCAGCCCCAGGTCGCCCATCGCCCGCAACGTCTCCCACGGGAATCGCGGGTTCTCATCGAGGTCGGCCGCGAGCGGCGCGATCTCGTTGCGCGCGAAGTCGCGCACGTGTTGCTGCATGAATTGGAGGTCCTCGGAGAGCGCGAAGTTCATTCGCGGCGCTCGTCGGGCCCGAGCGTGGTGCGGGGCATGACCTCGAGTATACCGCCGGCCTCGCTCCAGCCCTTCCCGTGCATATCCCGCGATCGAGGTCCGCAGGGTCCGGATCGGCAGCGCGTTCGCGCGATCGCTCGCCGCCTGGGCTTCGCCCACGGTTCGCCCGTCGGGCGCTTGGTACCGTAGGTCCATGAGGGCCAAAGACTTCCTGTTCCAGATGCCGGAGCTGCTCCGCTCCGAAGCCGCGGGCGAGACCGAAGCCACGATCCAGTACGCCACCGAGGAGCCCGTGTACCAGGTGCTCCAGGATGGCGAGCTCGCCGTTCACGAAGGCACGACCGACGACGCCGACCTCACCATCGAGATCGCCGGGGACGACCTCGTCAAGCTGTTCCGGGGCGAACTCAACGCGATGGCGGCGTTCATGACCGGCAAGGTGAAGATCCAGGGCGACATGGACCTCGCCCAGCGCCTCGTGGGCTTCGTCGATCAGGAGCGCATGCGCGAGCTCGGCTAGGGCGGCGCGCTAGCCCTCGTCCGATTCACGCCGGGCGGCCTCGAAGGCCGCCCGGAACGCCGTTCGCAGGGTCGGCGCGTCGCGCAGTTCCCCGCCCCGTTCCTCGCGCACGCGAAGCCGCGCGAGGTCGTCGATGTCGTCGAAGAAGACGAGGCGGCGCGCGACGGCGCGTACGGCGGCGGTGGCGTCGCGGTCCGGATGGGAAAAGGTCTCACGGAAGCGCGCCCCGGCGATCGACTCCTTCACGATGAGGACGTCGAGACCGGGCCCGGACGGCCGCACGAAGATCTGCTCGAGGGCATACGGTCCGCCGATCACGTCCGCCCGCGATCTCGCGCTAGCCGACCGACGCCTCGACCTCGCCACTGTCGAGGTCGAAGGCGCGGTGGACGGCCCGCAGGGCCGCATCGGCCTGCCCGGCCGGAATGACGACCGAGATGCGAACCTCGCTGGTGGCGATCATCTCGATGTTGGCGCCGGCCGCGGCCACGGCGTCGAACATCGTGGCCGCGACGCCGGGCGTCGACCCGATCGCGATCCCCACGATCGACAGCTTGGCGATGTCGGGGTCCGCCTCGACCTGCCCGCCGAGCCGTTCGATGGCCGGACGGACCGCGTCGACGGCGTCGTCGACCAGGTCCTGGTCGACGGTGAAGCTCAGCTGCTGTCGGCTGTCGGCGGCCCCCGGAACGCCCTGGATGATCATGTCGGCGCTCACGCCCGCATCGCCGAGCGCCCCGAAGATCGTGCTGGCGATCCCGGGCGTGTCGGGCACGCCGACGACGTTGATGCGTGCGTGGTTCGTGTCGAGCGCCACGCCCGTGACGGGCTTGTCGGTGATCATGCGGTCCTCCTCGTTCCCCAGGGCGTAGACGCGCGTGCCGGGATTGAAGCTGAAACTCGAGCGCACGTGGATCGTGACGCCGTACCTTCGGGCGTACCAGACGCTGCGCGGGTGCAGCACGGTCGCACCCAGCGCCGCCATCTCGAGCATCTCGTCGTAGTCGATGCGTTCGAGCTTCGTGGCGGTCGGTACCCGGTGCGGGTCGGTGGTGTAGACGCCTTCGGTGTCGGTGTAGATCTCGCAGCTGTCGGCGCCGAGCGCCGCAGCCACGGCCACGGCCGTGGTGTCGCTCCCGCCGCGCCCCAAGGTGGTGATGTCGCCCTTGGCGTCGACCCCCTGGAAGCCGGCCACCACGATCACGTCGTGGTCGTCGAGCGCCGCGAGCATCCGGCGCGGATCGACCTCGACGATGCGCGCCGACCCGTGCAAATCGGTGGTCAGGAAGCCCGCCTGCTGCCCGGTGAAGGAGCGGGCCCGCAGCCCCTCCTTCTGCAGCGCCATGGCGAGCAGGGCGATCGATTGCTGCTCGCCGACGGTCATCAGCACGTCGAGCTCGCGGCGATCGGGCCGTGCGTCGATCTGCCGGGCCATGCCGATCAGCTGGTCGGTGGTGCGCCCCATGGCCGAGACGGTGACCGCCACGCGGTGGCCGTCGCGCACGGTTCGTGCGATCCGGTGCGCGACCTTCGCGATGCGCTCGAGGTCGCCGACCGACGTCCCGCCGTACTTCTGCACGACGATGGGTCGATCGTGGGGCTCGGGGAGCGGTGCGTCCATCGCCGGCGAGAATACCCGAGGATCCCCGTCGGCGGGGGTTCGGACGTCGGCCGCCACGGGCCCGCGCCGGGCCCAACGCCTCCCGCCGGCCGCGCTCCGCTGGCGGCGTCCCCGGCGCCGCCCCGAGCTACGACAATCGCGACAGGGACGGCTGTCCCGAACCCTCCGTGGTAGAAGGTCCCCATGAGCGCTTCCAGCCCCCTGCACGTGGCCATCGTCGGCGCCGGCCCCTCCGGCTTCTTCGCCGCCGACACGCTTCTCAAGCGTCGCGACGACGTCCGCGTCGATCTCTTCGACCGCCTGCCCACGCCGTACGGACTCGTCCGCTACGGGGTCGCGCCCGATCACCAGAAGATCAAGCTGGTCACCCGCGCCTACGAGCGCACCTGCGCCGACGAGCGGGTGCGCTTCTTCGGCAACGTCGACTTCGGCCGCGACGTGACGCTCGACGACCTCACCGAGCGCTACCACGCGGTCGTGTTCACGGTGGGCGCGAGCAGCGACCGCAGCCTCGGCATCCCCGGCGAGGACCTCGAGGGCAGCCTGTCGGCGACGGAGTTCGTGGCCTGGTACAACGGCCACCCCGACTACGCCGACCTCGACGCGCCGCTCGACGCGCGCAGCGTCGCGGTCGTCGGGATGGGCAACGTGGCGGTGGACGTGACGCGCATCCTCGCCAAATCGGTCGGCGAACTGAAGACCACCGACATCGCCGACCACGCCCTCGACGCGCTCGCCGACAGCGCCACGACCGACATCTACATGCTGGGACGGCGCGGCCCCGCCCAGGGCAAGTTCACCACGAAGGAGCTGCGCGAGCTGGGCGAGCTCGCCAACGCCGACATCGTGGTCGACCCCGCCGAACTCGAGCTCGACGCCGCCTCCGAGGCGAGCCTCGAGGGCGATCCGATGCGGCAGAAGAACATCGAGGTGCTGCGCGA
>CBDUCW010000130.1:0-6521 GCA_965365745.1 uncultured Trueperaceae bacterium | reverse complement strand
CTCGGCGATCGCCTCGCGCAGCGCCAGTCCGGCGACGAAGGCACCGAGGATGCCGTGCAGGCCGGCGAGGTGGGCCAGCTCGGCGAAGAACAGCGCGATGAGCAGCACCAGCGTGGCGTTGACGGTGCGGCCGGTGAAGCCGATCCGCATCAGCCAGCGGTAGACGGGCGGGAACACGCGCACGCCCAGGATCCAGGCGACGCCGAAGAACATCAGCGCCTTGACCGCGATCCAGCCGACCCCGGCGATGTCGAGCGCCCCGGCCGTGGCGAACGAAATGATTCCGGCGAAGATAAGGAGCGAGAGGGTGTCGGCGACCAGCGCCCCGGCCATCATCACGTGCGCGATCCTCGTGTCGAGGATCCCGAGATCGACCAGGATGCGGGACTTCGTGGCCAGCGAGGTGACGCCCATCGCCATGCCCACGAACAGGCCGGCGACGAGGGTGCCGCCGAACGCGGTCACGACCCAGACGCCGAGGCCGAAGGGGAGGATGAAGCCGCCGAGCGCCGCGAGCAGGCCGCCGGTGCTGGCCTTGCCCAGCTCGCGCGGGTCGATCTCCATGCCGATGTAGAGCATCATCATCAGCACGCCGACCTCGGCCAGAACGCCGAGCGCGTCGCTGCCGGCGAGGATGCCGAGGAGGGGCGGACCGAGGACGATGCCGGCGAGCAGCTCGCCGAGCACCGAGGGGTAGTTCAGGCGTTCCGCGATGCGCCCGCCGAGCCAGGCGGCGAGCAGCACGAGGAACAAGTTGAGGATGCTGAATTCCATGGCGTGGGTCTCCTAGGGGATTAGAGCGGCGCGTCGTCGGGGGCGTGCGAGTGCGTCGCGTTGCCGCCCGATCGCGCGGAGATGGAGGGGGATCGCGTCGTGCGGACGCCCGTGGGGGTCGGCGCGGCGCCGGTGACGGTCGCGTCGATGGTCTGGTCGACGTTCGGCGACGTCTCGTTGGCCCGCGGATCGTTCGTGCGCGGGTCGCTCGCCCACAGGGGCTGGAAGTCGGCCCCGGCGAAGGGGATGCGGGCCGGTTTGAGGTCGGCGTTGGGGTCGGACGGGACGGCGGCGAAGGGCGCTCCGTCGTCAGCGGCGGTGCGGCGTTCTTCGGTTCGATGGGCGGTGCGGCGTCGGTCGGTGAACCACCAGACCAGAACGCCGATCACGACGAGGGCGAGGGCGATTTCGGCGATCAAGATCAGCACGGTGCTGGTCATCGGCATTGCGCGTCCTCCTCGAACGAGGCGTGCCGCGGGGTCCGTGGGCGCTTCGCAGGCTCGTCGTCCCCGGGGGCGGGGTGCGGCGAGGATCGAACCGGTCACGGGCCGGACCGCGGCACGAGCCGCGGGGCCGGAGGCACGGATGGAACGGGGATGGGAGCTGTGGGGTGGGGTCGGCTGCGGATTCAGCAGATGCGGGGCAGCCGGGGGTCAGCAAGCATGCGCCGGAGCGCTCGAGCGTGGATCTCGATAATCCTGGCTCGCATGCCACGCGATGCCGTCGTGCCGCCCGGGCGCGAGGTGCGCGACCCGAATGCAGCGGTACTGGCGGCGGCGTGGCGTCGTCAACATAGAGACCGTTATAGACGGTTCGGCGAGATCGCCAAGGTGGCGGGCGCTACGGTGTGGTGGACGGGGATGCGCGCTCCCGAGGTTCGACCTGCGCTCCGAGCGTGGGATCGCTCGGGCACCGCGCCACGACCCACCCCCGCACGAGGAGGACCCCGATGCGCCGAACGCTCGACGTCGACCCGCTCCCCGGCTACCCCGCCCCCATCGGCCGCTGGCTCTGGGCGCTCGAGGAGGCCCGCCGCCGCACGCTCCGCTTCGTCGAAGACCTCCCCCAGGAACTGCTCGACTGGGAAGGACCCGACGGCAACGACAACGCGATCGGCTCGCTGCTCTACCACCTGGCGCTGGCCGAGATGGACTGGCTCTACGTCGACACGCTGGAGCAGCCGTTCCCCGACGACCTGCGCCCCCTGTTCCCGCACCACCACGTCGACGACGCGGGGCGCATGACGCGGATCCTCGGCGTCTCGCTGGCCGATCACCTCGCGCGCCTGGCGCGCTGCCGCGAGGTGTTCCTCGACGCGTTCCGCGGCATGAGCTTCGAGGAGTGGACCCGCCTGCGCGAGCCCGAGGGGACGGCGCACGCGGTCACGCCGGCCTGGGTCGTGTTCCACCTGGTCGAGCACGAGGCCGGGCACGCGTTCCAGATCTCGTCGCTGCGGCGACGGGCCGAGCGGGCGCTCGGGGTGGGCTAGGGCAGGGCCGGGGTTCGGCGCGCCGCGCCGGTGGGCGCCGAACGCCCCGCGGATCCGCACGCCGCGCAGGCGAGGTGGTGCGCCGGCGTGGCGCCGTTCCGGCATGGCGCCTCACCGGCGCAGCGCCGCAGAGGAGCGGCGCGGCACGTTGCGGCCTGCGAGACCGGCGGCCGGCTGCGCCGCAGCCTGGGCGGCCGCCCACCGCCTGCGCGATAATGGCCGGACCCATGCCCGGCCCCTCCTCGTCGTCCCTCCCGTCCGCCGCGTCCCGAGCCGCGGACGCCGCGAGCGGGCGAACGACGGCCCCACCCCCGCTGCACCGCCGCGTCGACGAGCCGCCGCGCGCGGCCCGCGCAGTCGCGCTGCCCGCGGCCGTGGAGCCGCGGCTGGCCGACGCCCTGCGCGACGCCGGGATCGACGCGCTGTACACGCATCAGGCGGCCGCCTGGGCGGCGCTGGCCGACGGCGACGACGCGATGCTCGCGACCTCGACGGCCAGCGGCAAGACGCTCGCCTACGCGCTGCCGATCCTCGACCGCTTGCTGCGCGACCCGAGCGCGACGGCGCTGCTCGTGTTCCCCACCAAGGCGCTGGCGCAGGATCAGGTCGCCGGGCTCCAGGCGCTGGCCGGGGCCGTCGACCCGGACCTCGCCGGCCGCATCGCCACCTACGACGGCGACACGCCCGGCAACCGCCGCCGCGGGATCCGTGACGGCGTGCGCCTGCTGATCACGAACCCCGACATGCTGCACCTCGGGATCCTGCCGTACCACCCGAAGTGGCGCCGCTTCCTCGCCGGGCTGTCGCACCTCGTGATCGACGAGGCGCACACCTACCGCGGCGTGTTCGGCGGCCATCTGGTCAACGTGCTGCGGCGCCTGCGGCGCGTGGCGCGGCGCTGGGGCGCGCAGCCGCGCACCATCCTGACCAGCGCGACGCTGGCCAACGCCGCCGAGCACGCCGAGCGGCTCGTGCAGGGCCCGGTGACGGTGATCGACGACGACGGGAGCCCGTTCCCCGGCCGCACGATCGACCTGCGCGTCGCCCCGCTCGTCGATCCGGTGCTCGGCGTGCGCGCCCCGATGGGGCAGGAGGCGCTGCGCTGGACGCTGGCCGCGACCGAGGCCGGCGAGCGCTCGCTCGTGTTCGTGGGCAGCCGGCGCATGGCCGAGGAGCTGCTGGCGCGCTTCCGGGCCGCGCGCCCCGAGCTGGCCGAGCGCGCCGCGGCGTACCGCAGCGGCTACCGCCCGGCCGAGCGGCGGCGCATCGAACGCGACCTGCGGGCGGGGCGGCTCGACGTCGTGTTCAGCACCACCGCCCTCGAGCTGGGCATCGACATCGGCGCCGTCGACCGGGTGATCTGCGCCGGCTGGCCCGGCTCGGTGGCCGCGCTGCGGCAGCAGATCGGCCGCGGCGGGCGGCGCGACGCGCCCGGCGCGGCGACGCTGCTGCTCGGCGGCGATCCGCTCGAGCAGTACCTCGCCCAGCACCCCGAGCGCATCTTCGGCGCCCCGGTCGAGCGCGCCCTGGCCGCGCCCGACCACCCGACCATCCTGCACGCGCACCTTCGCTGCGCCGCCGCCGAGCTGCCCTTCGCGGCGGGCGAGCGCTTCGGCCGCGCCGATCCCGCCCTGGTCGACGCGCTGCTCGCGCACGCGGCCGAGGCGGGCGAGATCGTGGCGCGCCCCGACGGCGCCCGCTGGTGGGCGGGGCGCGACGCGCCGCACGAAGCGGTGGACATCCGCGGCGGGGGCGGCGAGCCGGTGCGCCTGGTGCTGGGGGACGCGGCGCGCACGACCATCGGCACCGTCGACCGCCCCAGCGCCCCCTGGATGGTGCACCCCGGCGCGCTCTACCTGCACGGGGGCGAGCCCTACCGCGTCGCCTCGCTCGACCTCGACGCGGGCGTCGCCGAGCTCGTGCCCACCGAGCTCGACCACCTCACCGAGCCGGTGACCCGCACCGAGGTCGCGCTCGAGGCCGAGCACGCCGCCGAGCCGGCCCCCGGGGCGCGGCTCGGCCGCGGCGAGATCACGCTCACGCGCGAGGTGACCGGCTACGGCGTGCTCGAGCTCGCCACCCGCGCGCTGGTGGTGCGCAAGCCGCTCGAGCTGCCGCCCACCACGCTCTGGACGCAGGCCTACTGGATCGCGCCCGAGCCCGCGCTGATCGAGCGGCTCGCCGCCGACGGCCTGTGGACGAACGACGAGAACGACTACGGCCCGGCGTGGCCGCGCCTGCGCGACGAGGTGCGCGCCCGCGACGGCTACCGCTGCACGCTCTGCGGCGCGCCCGAGCGCGGACGGCAGCACGACGTGCACCACCGGATCCCGTTCCGGACCTTCGCGCGGCGCGAGGACGCCAACGCCCTCGCCAACCTGACCACGCTGTGCCGCCCCTGCCACCGCCGCGCCGAGCGGGTGGTGCGCGTGCGCAGCGGGATGGCCGGGGTGGCGCACGCGCTGCGCTCGCTGGCGCCGCTGCTGGTGATGTGCGACCGCAACGACCTGGGCGTACTGCACGAACCGCAGTCGGCGCTGGCGGCGAGCGGACCCGCGTTCGTGCTCTACGACACCGCCGCCGGCGGGATCGGCCTGGCCACCGCGCTGTTCGAGCAGCACGCCGCGCTGATGACCGCCGCGCTCGAGCGGGTCGACGCCTGCGGCTGCGCCGACGGCTGCCCGAGCTGCGTCGGACCGCCCGGCGAGCTCGGCGCGAGCGGCAAGGCGCCGGCGCGGGCGCTGCTGGCGGGGTTGGCGGGGATCGCATGAGCGATCTCGAACGCAAGCTGCGCCTGCTCGGGGTGGGCGCGCCCTCGACGACGCGGGACGCATCGAATCGAGAGGGCGCACGCGACCCGCGCCGCGGCAGCAGGCCCGACGGCGACCGGCCGCGCGAGCCCGACCCCACGACGAACGGGCCGCACGCCGCCGACGCGCCCTCCCCCTACGCCGCGCTCGGCGCCCGCGACCTGACCACCGACCACGGCTCCGTCGCCCTGTTCGAGCGCGAGCACGCGGTCGGCTCGAGCTGGGGCGACGTCGCGCTCGAGCCCGAGCCCGTGGGCGCGGCCGTCGCCCGCTGGGCCGGCGCCCCCGCGCTGCCCGACGTCGATCCGACCCGCGTCGTGTACATCGACACCGAGACCACCGGCCTCGCCGGCGGCAGCGGCACGCTGGCCTTCCTGATCGGCGTGGGGCGCTTCGAGGCCGGCGCCTTCGTGGTCCGGCAGTTCGCGCTGCACGGGCCCTGGGAGGAGCCGGCGCAGCTCGCCGCGGTGCGCGACGCCGTGTCCGACGCCGACGCCGTCGTCAGCTACAACGGCAAGAGCTTCGACGCGCCGCTGCTCGCCACGCGCTTCGGCTGGCACGGCTGGGACGATCCGCTGGCGGGCCTCCCGCACGTCGATCTGCTGCACCTCGCGCGGCGGCTGCACGGCGCGCGCCTCGTCGACTGCACGCTCGGCGAGGTGGAGCGCGGCGTGCTCGGGCTCGAGCGGGACCTCGACGACGTGCCCGGCGCGCTGGTCCCCGAGCGCTGGCGGCAGTTCGTGCTCAGCGGCGACGCCGAGCCGCTGCGCGACGTGCGGACGCACAACGAGCGCGACATCGTCACGCTGGCGGCGCTGCTGCGCGCCAGCTCGAGCCTCCTCGACGGGCGGCGTGCGCCGGTCGACCGTCGCGACGCGCTGGGCCGTGCCCGCTTGCTCGCGCACGTGGGCTTCGAGGCCGCGGCGGAGCGGGCGGTGGCGCCGTTGCTGGACGAGGGGGCGCGCGCTGCGTTCGCCGACGCCCGCTCGGCGCGGGACGACGCGACGTCGCTCGGCGCCGCGGCGCTCGCCGCGCGCCTGGCCAAGCGCGCCGGTCGCTACGACGAAGCCGCGCGCTGGTGGCGCGCCGTCGCCGAGCACGACGACCCGGACGCGATCGTCGAGTTGGCGATGCACCTCGAGCACCGCGAGGGCGCCTTCGACGAAGCGCTCGACTGGGTGGAGCGGGCGCTGGACCGGGCGGTGGGGCGGCGCCGGATCGACGCGCTCGAGCACCGGCGGGCGCGACTCGAGCGGAAGTTGGGCTTGCGGTAGCTCGGCTTGCGGTCGCTCGGCTTGCGGTCGCTCGGCTTGGAGTCGCTCGGCTTGGGGTCGCTCGGTTTGGGGCGGCCGGGCTCGCGCTGGGACGGGCGGCCCCTTGGCTGCAAGGGGCCCCCTCGTCTGCACGAACGAGCCCGGCGTGCGTCGACATCGCACGCGCTGCCGGGT
>CBDUCW010000129.1:0-6528 GCA_965365745.1 uncultured Trueperaceae bacterium | reverse complement strand
CCAGAGCACGAGCCGGCCCGTCGGCAGCAGCCCGTCGGGACCGAACGGTCCCCGTGGCGGGAGCGGCACGATCGCGGTGCCGCCGGGCGCCATCACCGAGAGGGCCCACGGCGCCACGTCGATGGGCCACGGACCCACGTTCTCGAGCCTGTGGCGAACGGTCGCGCGCGGAGCCTCGGCGTCGAGGCGGATCTCGACGGTCTTGGCGATGCCGGTGGTCGTCTCGACCGGCGCGCGCAGGCGGACGCCCGCGCCGCCGCCGGGATCGCCGTCCGCGGTTTCCGAGTCGCTCGCGCCGTCCGCGCCGCGGCTGCGCTCGTCGCCGCGCAGCGCTTCGACGTCGATCGGCGCGTTGTCGGGCTGGTAGGTTCGCGGGTCGACCTCGGGCGCATGCCACAGGCGGTGGCCGCCGTAGTTCACCCAGCCGTCGGTGGCGTCGTCGGCGATGCGGCCGCGCCAGGCGGGGTCGAGCCAGAACAGGTTGCGTTCGCCGGGGGCGCCGAGGTGCAGGATGCGAGGCCCGAAGCCGGTCGAGGCCACCAGGTGGAGGCGGTCGTTGCGGAGGTGGACCGCGTCGTCCCAGCCTCCGTACGGTGCGCGTTCGAGGGTGACGGGCATGCACGACCTCCTTGCGGGTCGGTTCGCGGATCGCGCCGAGGGCGGGGCCCCGCGGTGATCAGACTTCGTAGGCGACGGACCCGCCGACCACCGTCATCGCGGGGCGGATCGACTCGAGCGCGGTGGGATCGACCGCGAAGGGATCGCGGTCGACGATCGTCAGGTCGGCGTCGAAACCGGGCCGGATGCGCCCGCGCCGCCCCTCGTCGAAGGTGCTGTAGGCGATCCCGGTGCTGAACATCTCGATCGCCTGGCCGACGCCGATGCGTTCCTCGGGGCGGGAGTGATTCACCGCCGCATGGATGCCGAGCAGCGGGCGCAGCTCGGTGACCGTCGAGTCGGATCCGCCGGCGAGGTGGAGGCCCTCCTCGACGAGGCTGCCGATGGGGTCGATCACGTCGGCGCGGTGCCCGAGGTAGTCGGGGTACGTGGCGTGGTCCCAGACGTGGTTGAAGGCAGGCTGCACCGACACGACCGCGCCCACGTCGCGCGCGCGCCGCATCTGCTCGCGCGTCATCAGCTGGGCGTGCTCGATGCGGTGGCGGGCGTCGGCGTAGGGGTAGGCGGCCTGGGCCTTCTCGAAGGCGCGCAGCGCCTGCTCGACCGCTCGGTCGCCGACCGCGTGGAAGCAGAGCTGCACGTGCGCCTGATGCGCCGCCATGACGAAGCCGTCGAGCGTCAGGTGGTTGTGGTAGAGCACGCCGTAGTGGCCGGGGCGCCCCTCGTACGGCTCGAGCGTGGCCGCCGTGCCCATGTCGAAGTCGCCGTCGAGCGCGCAGCCGTGGCACCCGCCGATGCGGCGCAGCCCGAGGTCGAGCACGGCCTGCAGGTCGAAGCTCTGCGTGTAGGGCTCGACGCGCAGCGGCAGCTCGTCGCGGGTCCGCATCAGCACGCGCACCGCGTCGAGGTCGTCGAGCGCGTGGAGCGTGGTGCAGCCCTGGGCGACGGCGCTGGCGGCCGCGGCGCGGAAGGCCGACTCGTAGCTGACCTGCGAGCTGTAGCGGGCGTACATCACCTGCGTCGCGAGCTGGGTGGCCTGCGCGATCAGGGTTCCGGTGGGCCGCCCCTCGGCGTCGAGGTCGACGCCCTTCTGGCCCGGCAGGAAGTCGAGGATCGCGAGCGCCGCGTCGTTGACGACCGAGCTGTGTCCGGTGACGTGGCGGATGTACACCGGATGGTCGGGCGCGGCCGCGGTGAGCTCCTCGCGGCTCGGCGGCCGACCGTCGGGGAAGGATTGGTGGTCGAGGCGCAGCCCGAGGACCATCGAACCGGGGGGGAGCTCGCCGGCGCGGGCTCGGATGGCGTCGAGAAGCTCGGTTCGCGTTCCCACCCGCCCGGCGTCGAGCGCCGTCTGCAGGTATCCGGTCGCAGTGAAGTGGACGTGCGCGTCGCCGAGCCCCGGCAGCGCCGTGGCGCCGGCGAGGTCGCGCACGGCGGCGTCGGTGGGGAGGGTGCGGCGCAATTCGGACCACCGGCCGACGGCACGGATGCGGCCCTCGGCGAGAACGAGCGCGTCCGCTCCGGCGTGCCGCGTGTCGGCGAGGGTCGGCAGATTGACGTCGGCCAGCACGAGCGGCGACGCGTCGGGCTCGGCAGGCATGGGCGGACCGTACCACGCGATCCGAGGGCGCCAATGCGCCATGAAGTACGGCTGCGACGCGGTAGACTCGTCGAACCCCGTTGGACGACCTGCGCCGTTCCCGTCGTCGGGCGCTGCAGGTCCCACGCCGAGCCCAACCGGACCCCGGAGTGCACTCCGTGGGCCCGGAGTCCAGCCCCACGCGCTCCCCCTGCAAAGGAATCGCCATGTCCGCCACCGATGCATCGATCGCGCACGAGACGCCCGTCGCGGGCGCCGCACCGTCCGCGCACGACCCCCACGCGCGCAACCCGGGCGTCCCCTTCGACGCCGGGTGGATCGCGCATCCGCGGGTCAACCGCTCCGCCAGCGAACGGCGGGCGGCGACCCTCCCGGCGCGGCGGAGCGTCAAGAAGCAGTGGCAGGCGGCCTGGTTGCTCCGCGCGGTCACGCTGATCGACCTCACCACCCTCGCCGGCGACGATACGCCCGGCCGCGTGCGGCGGCTCTGCGCGAAGGCCCGCAATCCGGTGCGGCGCGACCTGCTCGAGGCGCTCGGCATGGAAGATGCCGGCATCACCACGGGCGCCGTCTGCGTCTACCCGACCATGGTGCCCCACGCCGTCGCGGCGCTCGAGGGCAGCGGTATCCCCGTCGCCTCGGTCGCGACAGGCTTCCCCGCCGGCCTGATGCCGATCGAACAGCGGCTCGCCGAGATCCGCTGGGCGGTCGAGGCCGGCGCCGCCGAGATCGACATCGTGATCACCCGCGAGTACGCCCTCACGCAGCAGTGGGAGCGGCTCTACGACGAGGTCCGCGCCGTGCGCGACGCCTGCGGCGATGCGCACCTCAAGGCGATCCTCGCCACCGGCGAGCTGGGCTCGCTGCGGCGCGTCCACCAGGCCTCGATGGTGGCGATGATGGCCGGCGCCGACTTCATCAAGACCAGCACCGGCAAGGAGTCGGTGAATGCCACGCTGCCCGTGTCGCTCACGATGGTGCGCGCGATCCGCACGTACCTCGAGCGCACCGGCGTGCGCATCGGCTTCAAGCCGGCCGGCGGCATCCGCAAGGCCAAGCAGACGCTCGCCTGGCTCGCGCTGATGAAGGACGAGCTGGGCCGCCCCTGGCTCGAGCCCGAGCTGTTCCGCTTCGGCGCCAGCAGCCTGCTCGGCGATATCGAACGCCAGCTCGAACACCACGTCACCGGGCGCTACTCGGCCGGCCACCGGCACCCGCTCGCCTGATCCGCGACGTGTTCGTACTCCCGATCGACGCCGACACCGAACTCCGGTTGTTCCAACCGGAGCACGCGGCGCCGCTGTTCGAGCTGATCGACGCGAATCGCGCCTACCTCGGACGGTGGTTCCCGTGGGTCGAGTCGATGCAGGGTTCCGACGACACGGAGGCGTTCATCCACCGCTCGCTCGAGAAGTTCGGCCGCGCCGACGGGTTCGAGGCCGGCATCTGGCATCGTGGCGAGCTCGTCGGCGTGGTCGGCTTGCACCGCATCGACCGCGAGACCGGCGCGACCGAGATCGGCTATTGGCTGGCCGAAGCCGCCCAGGGCCGAGGTCTGATGACCCGCGCCGTGGCGGCAGCCATCGACGCGGTGCTCGAGACGATTCCCCGGCTCGAGCGCGTCGTGATCAAAGCGTGGGCCGAGAACGAACGAAGCCAAGCGATTCCCCGGCGCCTTGGGTTCCTGCACGAGGGCACCGAGCGCCACGGGGGCCGCGATCACCGCGGCCCCGGGAGGGCCTTCGTCGACCACGAGGTCTTCAGCCTGCTACGAGACGAATGGGCCGCACGTCGGCCCCTGGCCCGTACGACCCGCCCCGCCGCATCCCTTGAGGAGTCCGCATGAGCGCGCACCCGTCCCCCACCGCCCCGACCGTCGAGGAGATCTTCGAATCCATGGACTACGGACCCGCGCCGGAATCGGCGGGCGAGGCGGTGGCGTGGCTCGAGCGCCACGGGCGCAGCTTCGGCCACTTCATCGACGGCGCCTTCGTCGCGCCCACGACCGGCGAGCGCTTCGCCACCGTCGATCCCTCGAACGGCATGGAGCTCGCCCAGGTGGCGCAGGGGAGCGAGGACGACGTCGCCGCGGCCGTCGACGCCGCGCGTCGTGCGCTGCGGCCCTGGCAGAACCTCTCGGGGCACGAACGCGCCCGGCACCTCTACGCCCTGGCGCGGCACGTGCAGAAGCACAGCCGGCTGTTCGCCACGCTCGAGACGCTCGACAACGGCAAGCCGATCCGCGAGACGCGCGACCTCGACATCCCCCTCGTCGCGCGCCACTTCTACCACCACGCCGGCTGGGCGCAGCTGCTCGATCGGGAATTCCCCGACGCCGTTCCGGTGGGGGTCGCCGGCCAGATCATCCCGTGGAACTTCCCGCTGCTGATGCTGGCGTGGAAGGTCGCCCCGGCGCTCGCCGCCGGCTGCACCGTGGTCCTAAAACCTGCGGAATACACGTCCCTCACGGCACTTCTCTTCGCCGAGGTGGCCCGTGAGGCGGGCCTCCCCGACGGGGTGCTCAATATCGTCACCGGCGACGGGCGCACCGGGCAGGCGATCGTCGACGCCGAGGTCGACAAACTGGCGTTCACCGGCTCGACCGAGGTCGGGAGGCTCATCCGCGAGCGCTCGGCGGGCAGCGGCAAGAAGCTCAGCCTCGAGCTCGGCGGCAAGTCGCCGTTCCTCGTCTTCGAGGACGCCGATCTCGACGGCGCGGTCGAGGGCGTGGTCGACGCGATCTGGTTCAACCAGGGCCAGGTCTGCTGCGCCGGGTCGCGGCTGCTCGTCCAGGAGAGCGTCGCCGAGACCGTCACCGAGAAGCTGCTCGCGCGCATGGAGACGCTGCGGATGGGCCCTCCGCTCGACAAGGCCATCGACGTGGGCGCGATCGTCGCCGACGTCCAGCTCCAGCGCATCCGGAAGCTCGTGGATCAGGGCGTCGCCGAGGGCGCGACCTGCCACCAGCCGAGCTGGGCCGTGCCCGAGGAGGGCTGGTTCTACCCGCCGACGCTGTTCACCGGCGTCGAGCCGGCGTCCACGCTGGCGCAGGTCGAGATCTTCGGCCCGGTGCTGGCTGCGATGACCTTCCGCACCCACGACGAGGCGATCGAGCTCGCCAACGATTCGCGCTACGGCCTCGCTGCGAGCGTGTGGACCGAGAACCTCAACCTCGCACTCGACGTCGCGCCCAAGCTCGAGGCCGGCGTGGTGTGGGTCAACAGCACGAACCTCTTCGATGCCGCCGCTGGCTTCGGGGGCTACCGCGAGTCGGGGTACGGCCGCGAGGGCGGGCGCGAGGGGATGCTCGAGTACCTGAAGTCGGATTGGCAGCGGTCGCTGCCCCGCTACGACGACGACGCCTTCACGCGCGTCGAGCACGCCGCGATCGGCGGCGAGGGCAGCGACGGCTTCGATCGTGCCGTCGACGGCGTCGACCGCACGCCCAAGCTCTACATCGGGGGCAAGCAGCGCCGCCCCGACGGTGGCTACAGCTTCCCGGTGCGTGCCGGAGACGACCACGTGGGCGAGGCCGGGCTGGGGAACCGCAAGGACATCCGGGACGCCGTCGAAGCCGCCCACGGTCCGGGGGTCGCGTGGACGCGCGCCACCGCCCACAACCGCGCCCAGGTTCTCTACTACATCGCCGAGAACCTCGCGGCGCGGCACGACGCGTTCGTCGATCGCCTCGCCCAGCAGCGCATGGTCGGACCCGCCCGCGCCGAGCGGGAGGTCGATGCGTCGATCGAGCGGTTGTTCCACTACGCGGCGATGGCCGACAAGTACGACGGAGCGGTGCACGGCACCCCCGTGCGGAACGTCACCCTGGCGATGCCCGAGGCTTGGGGCGTCGTCGGCGTGGCCTGCCCCGACGAGGCGCCGCTCCTCGCCTTCGTGTCGCTGACGGCTCCGTTGCTCGCCATGGGCAATCGCGTCGTGGCGATCCCGTCGCCGCGCTTCCCGCTGGCCGCGACCGACCTGTACCAGGTGCTCGACACCTCCGATCTGCCCGGCGGCGCGCTGAACATCGTGACCGGCGACCGGGAGGACCTCGCCGACGTGCTGGCCAAGCACGACGACGTCGCGGCGATGTGGTACGTCGGCTCGGCCGAGGGCTCGGCGAACGTCGAGCGCGCGTCGATCGGCAACCTCAAGGCGACGTGGGTGAACGACGGGCGCGCCCGCGACTGGTACGACGTCGAGCAGGGCGCAGGGGACACCTACCTCGAGCGCGCGGTGCGGATCAAGAACATCTGGGTGCCGTACGGGGAGTAGACCGCGCCGTCCGCACCGAACGAACCGGGGACGAC
>CBDUCW010000128.1:0-6549 GCA_965365745.1 uncultured Trueperaceae bacterium | reverse complement strand
GCGCCGCCGACCGCGTGGTGCTGGCCCGCTACATGCAGATCCTCAGCCCGACCTTCGTCGCGGCGTGGCCCAGCAAGATCATCAACATCCACCACTCGTTCCTGCCGGCCTTCGTGGGCGCCAACCCCTACCGCCACGCCTACGAGCGCGGCGTGAAGCTCATCGGCGCCACGGCCCACTACGTCACCGACGACCTCGATCAGGGTCCGATCATCGAGCAGGACGTGCGACGCGTGTCGCACCGCGACGACGCCGGCGACGTCGTGCGCATCGGGCGCGAGATCGAGCGCACCGTGCTGGCGCGGGCGGTGGCCTGGGAGGCCGAGGACCGCATCCTCGTGCACGAGAACAAGACCGTCGTCTTCGGCTGATGGCCGTCGACCGCGACGGCCGCGCCCGCGTGCGGCGCCGGCCGGGCAACGGCCGGCGCGCCCCGGACGCTGCGGTAGAGTGACCGCCGTCCGCGGCCGGCCGCGCCCCTTCGCGCCGTGCCGGCGGCGGCTCGAGGAGGCCCCATGACCCGTCCCACCGTCCACCCCGTGCACATCGGTTCCGAAGCGCGCGACCTGACCGTCGTCAACGTCGGCGACGTGTCGGTGGCCTTGCTGAACCTCCTCGGCGACACCCAGCTCGTCGAAGCCGCCGCCGACGAGCTCGCGGCCCGCGTTCCCGACGGCGTCGACACCTTCGTCACGCCCGAGGTGAAGGCCGTGCCGCTGACCCACGCGCTCTCGGTGCGCACCGGGATCCCGTACGTGGTGGCCCGAAAGACCGAGAAGCCGTACATGGTGGAGGCGGTGACGCGCACGGTGGTGTCGATCACCACGGGCAAGCCGCAGCAGCTGGTGATCGACGGCCACGACATCGAACGCCTCGAAGGCAAGCGGGTCGTGATCGTCGACGATGTCGTCTCGACCGGAGGCACGCTCGCGTCGCTGTCCGAGCTGCTCGTCGAAGTGGGCGCCGACGTGGTCGGTACCATGGTGGTGTTCACCGAGGGCGACGAGCGCGACGACGTCATCGCGCTCGGGCACCTGCCCCTGTTCCCGGCCGACGCCGGGGTCTGAGGGCGGGCCGCCCGCCCCCCGTCGGGCAGCCCCCCGCCGACCCACCCCAGGAGGACCGATGACCCCGCCGAGCGAGATCCGCCGTCTCGACGCGATCACGCAGGAGCTCGCCGATGCGATGGCGCGCAGCGGAACCGACGCGACCGAGTTCGCGTGGGCGCAGCGCGTGGTGCGTCGCCTCGGAGCCCACGTCGTGGACGACCACGCGCAGTTCGGCTTCTGGCTCCCGCAGCTCGCACGCGACGGGGCCGATCCGGAACGGGTCGAGCTCGAGGTGTTCGTGGCCGGCGACGGCGTCGACCTGTGGAGCTGCGACGAGGCGACCTTCCGGAGCGCGCGGCTCCCCTGCGAAGTGCGCGGCGACCTCGCCTGGGTCGCCGTCGCCGGGCTGCCGCCCGGCAGCCGCGACACGTGGGGCGCGCTCTACCGGCTCCGCTACGTCGGTCGCGACGGCGCCCAGCGGACCGTCTACGACCCCATGGCGGTCTCGCTCCCCTTCGGCATCCACGCGCCGGCCGAGCTCTACGACGTCGCCGTGGCGCAGGCCGGGCGCCCCGACCGCGAGTTCTTCCGGCGCCACGCGATCGGGGGCCGCGACGATCTGCCGCCCCGCTTCGGCGCGCCGGCGAACATCCTGCAGCTGCACGTCGGCACGGCGACGCCGTCGGGCACCCTCGGCGAGCTCGCCGACCTCTACCGCGCCATCGCCGAAAAGGTCGCCGCAGGCCGCCCGCTCACGCCCGCCGAGACGAACTTCGTGGGCTACGACGCGGTGCAGCTCATGCCGGTCGAGCCGGTGATCGAGCCCAACGACGCGCGGACCTTCGTCGAGCTCGACCGCGCCACCGGAGCCAGCGGCGACGGCGAAGCGCGCGTGGCCCTGCGGCGCCCCGCCACCACGAACTGGGGCTACGACATCGCGATCGCCGGGTCGGCGGCGGTGAACCCGGCGCTGCTGCGCAGCGGGCGCCCCGACGAGCTCGTCGACCTCGCCGGCGTCCTGCACACCTTCCCGGGGAAGCCGCTGGGCCTGATCTTCGACGTGGTGTTCGGCCACAGCGACAACCAGGGGCTCGACCTGCTGCCCGACGCGTTCTTCGCGGGTCCGAACATGTACGGGCAGGACCTCCGCTTCCGCCACCCGTGGGTGCGGGCGATGCTGCTCGAAATGCAGCGCCGCAAGGTCGACTTCGGCGCCGACGGCGTGCGCGTCGACGGCGCGCAGGACTTCAAGTGGTGGGACGCCGACGAGCAGCTGCTGCGCCACGACGACGAATATCTTCAGGAGATGTCCGACGTCGTGCAGGAGGTGTCCGGGCGCCGCTATCGACCAACCCCACGTCTTCCAGTGGGGGCCGCTCACCTTCGCCCACAACACCCCCTGCCTCACCGGCTTCTGGGGATCGAAATGGTGGCGCGTCGAAGAGATCGCCGCGCAGGGCGGCCACTGGATCAACGGCTGCGCCAACCACGACACGCTGCGCCGCGGCTACCAGATCGCCCCCGACCGCGAGATCAATCGCCGGCTCGGCGCCACGCTGCCCGAGATCCTGCGCGCGAGCTACGACAACCCCGCCGCGAGCCTGCTCACGTACGGCGTCTTTCCCGGGACGCCGATGGAGTTCATCGCCGCCACCATGCGCTCGCCCTGGGCCTTCGTGCGGAACACCGACACCGTGCACGGCGTCAAGGTCGTGGCCGAGGAGGCCGGCTTCCTCGCTTGGCGCGCCGACCCCCACCGCTTCGAGCAGGCGGGCAGCTTCGAGCGCCTGAAGCGCGCGGGGTTCGCTTCGCTGACGTCGCTGCAGGCCTTCATGGAGGACCTCGCCGCGGTCGTCGCCGACCGGGGGGACGACCTCGACGGCGCCGCGGCCGATCTCGCGGCGCGCCCCTCGTCGGAGCCCCTGCGGAGCGGCGAGCGCGGACTCGAGCCGGCCGACCTGCGCGCGTTCGCACGCGCCTTCATGGACGACCTGCACGACTACTGCCTCGTGTGGCGCTTCGAGGGCGACCTCGACCCGGCCCAGGTCGACTTCAACCACGCGCTGCGCAGCTTCCGCCGCGGCCACCGCTGGCTGATGCGGGACTTCGGCGAGGCCGATCGCCTCGAGCGCCGCGTCGAAGCCGACGGAAGCACGCTCGCGAGCGCCTTCCGGCAGAGCCCCGACGGCTCCGAGGCGGTGCTGCTGATCACCAACCTGGAGGGGGAGCCCTTCGACGTCGTTCCCGCGGACCTGCCCGTGGTGGCCGACGCGGCCGGAGCGGGAGCCGAGGGCTGGCGGGTGGCGGTGGCGTCGCCGCGCCTGGGCGTCGGCGACGATCTCTGGGAGCCGGTCCGCCTCGTCGACAGCGCCGGCGTGCTGTACTACCGCGAGCAGTAGACCTTCGCCGGGTCCGCGCGGCCCGCCGCGCCCTGGGAGCGCACCATGCCGACCGACACCAAAGAGCTGATCCGCGAGCGCATCGACATCGTCGACGTCGTCGAGGAGGTCGTGGCGCTCAAGCCCGCCGGGCGCGATCAGTTCAAGGGCCTGTGCCCGTTCCACTCCGAGAAGACGCCGTCGTTCCACGTGCACCGCGAACGCGGCTTCTACTACTGCTTCGGGTGCCAGGCGAAGGGCGACGTCTTCGACTTCGTCATGCAGACGCAGAGCGTCGAGTTCTACGAAGCGCTGCAGCTGCTCGGTCGCCAGGTGGGCGTCGAGGTCGCTCCGCCGACGCCGGGCTCGAAGAAGCGCCGCGACCTGTACGAGGTCAACGACGCCGCGCTGGCCTTCTTCCGTTCCCAGCTCGACGGCCCGGCCCGCGCGTACCTCGAGCGCCGCAAGCTCACCCCCGAGAGCATCGAGCGCTTCGCGCTCGGCTTCGCGCCGGACGCCTGGGACGGGCTGCTGCGGCATGCCACGACGAAGGGGATCTCGAGCGACGACCTCCTCGAGGCGGGGCTGATCGTCGAAAACGAGCGCGGCCGCCGCTACGACCGCTTCCGCAACCGGGTGATGTTCCCGATCCGCGATTACCTGGGGCGGGTCGTCGGCTTCTCGGGCCGCGTGCTGGACGACAGCGTCCCCAAGTACCTCAACACGCCCGAGACCGAGCTGTTCGACAAGAAGACGCTGCTCTACGGTCTGGATCGCGCCAAGAGCGCGATCCGCGAGAGCGGCGCGTGCATCGTCGTCGAGGGCTACATGGACGTCATCGCGCTGCACCAGGTCGGCATCGAGAACGCCGTCGCCGCGCTCGGCGCGACGATGACCGCCGAGCAGGCGCAGCAGCTCTCGCGGCTCGACGTGGAGCGGCTCTACCTGGCCTTCGACGCCGACGAGGCCGGACACCGCGCCGTCCTCTCCGGACTCGAGCAGTCGGTTGGCCGACGGTTCCTGGTGCGCGCGGTCACGGTTCCGCACGGCAAGGACCCGGCCGACGCCGTGCTCGAGGGCGACGTCGAGGCCTTCCGAACGGCGCTCGAACAGGGGCAGAGCGAGGTCGCGTTCCGCTTCCGCACGGTGCTCGAGCGGCACGACGCCGGCACCACCGAGGGCAAGCGACAGATCCTCAACGAGCTGCTCCCGGCACTCCGGCCGCGCGACGTCTTCGACCCGGTGGCGGCCGAGATGCGGCGCCTGGTCATCGACGAGCTGGGCATCGACGGCGCCCGCATCGACGCCTGGGTGAAGAGCCAGCGCCCGCGCCGGCTCGACGACACCCAGGTCCAGGGGATGGAGACGCGGCGAGCGAAGCCGACCCAGGTGGCGATGATCGAGCTCGAGGTCATCGCGCTGCTGCTCTCGGAGCCGCGCCGTCTGCGCGAGCGGGTCGCGCGCATCGCGGCGGCGCTTCCGCCGGATGCGGAGGACAGCCTGCTGCTCGAGTTCCGTGACGTCTGCGAGGCCTGCGGGTACGACGACGGATCGATCCTCACCGCGTTCCGCGAGCGCGAACACGCCGGGGTGGTGTTCGAGCGCCTGCTCGGGCGCGACCCCCGGGACGAGGACGCACGCATCGACGTCGACGGCCAGATCGAGAAGGATCTGTCGCGGCTCCGCGACCTGTACCTGAGCGTCGAGAAGGAGGATCGGCGGGCGCGGCTGCTCGAACGGATCCAGGAGGTGAGCGCGGCGCTGAACGACCCCGACCTGCCGCCCGACCGCCTGCACCAGCTCTACGACGAGCTCCGCACCCTGAACGAGACCTACAAGGCGCGCGAGGCCGAACGCCGACTGCGCATGGCCCCGCCGCTGGTGGGCGCCGCACGGGGGCGCTCGTCCTGACCGCAAAGAAACGGGAAAGTTCCGTTCCCGTGGGCACAATTGACACCTTGGCAAAGCCGCTGCTATCCTGCTGCGGCAACGCGTAGACGGCAGGTCTCTGCCACCTGCCACTCTCACGTGCGAACGGCTCACGTGCAGCAGCCCAATACGCGTGACCCCGAGAACACGAGAACAACCGTTCGATCTCCGCGGCATGGCGCCGGTCTTCGCACTGCGCCGCGATCCCTACGGGGATGGCGGCCGTCTGGCGGGGGGACGTCGGCTCGCGGAGCCGACCATGAAAGGAGGGCCGCTTGGAAGCCCAGGGCGAAAACCTACTTCAGAAGCTCGTGGATCATGAGCAGTCCCTGGCCGCGAAGGTCGAGGAGGCCGAATCAGAGGCCGAATCGATCGTCGCCGAGGCACGGGACAAGGCGAAGGCCATCGTCGAGAAGGCGCGTGCCGCCGCCGACGAATCGGCCGCCGAAACGCGCGCCGAGACCGAACGCGAGAGCGAGGCGATCCGGGAGCAGGTCGTGAGCACGGCCCGCGCCGAAGCCGCCGCGATCGAACAGCAGGCCAAGAACCGGCGCGACGTGGCCGTCGATCTCGTCACGGAGCGAGTGCTGCCGTGATCGCGACGATGGACCAGCTCACGGTGGTGGGCCGCAAGGGCATCGCCCGCGAGCTGCTGCAGACGCTGCAGAGCCTGGGCGTGGTCCAGATCGATCCGCTCGAGCCCCAGGAGGGCATCGAACTCGTCAAGCTCGAGCTGCAGGGCGACGATCGCCTGCACGCCGAGCGCTGGTCCGAGCTCGTATCGCGCCTCGAATCGCTCCGGCGCATCCTGGACGTCGAGGAGGCGAACGCCGCCTCGCGCTCCGAACTCCCGTCCGACCTCGCCGCGGCCGAAGGCTACGCCGGCGACGTCGCGACGCAGGTCGATCAGCTCGTCTCCGAGCGCCAGGCGGCGCGCGACGAGCTCGAAACGATCGACGTCAACCTGCCGGTCTTCCGGCTGCTGGCGCCGACCCTGGCCCAGCTCGCCGACAGCCGCTACCTCGCCGCGACCTCGTTCCTCGTCGACCCCGACGATCTCGGCGACGTCGACGCCGCGCTGGCCGAGGCGATCGACGACCGCTACCTGATCACCCGCCGCCCGTACCGGCATATTCACTCGGACGTCCTGCACCGCCGGGCCATGCTCGAGGAGATCCGTCGCAACTGCGAGT
>CBDUCW010000127.1:0-6682 GCA_965365745.1 uncultured Trueperaceae bacterium | reverse complement strand
TCCCCGACGCGCAGCGCGCCGCCGTGATCGGTGCCTGCGACCTCCTCGTGAACACGACCAGCGTGGGCATGCACGGCGGCGGCGCCGAAGGGGCGTCGCCGGTGCCGGCCGAGGCGCTCCCGACGCGCGGCGCGGTCGTCGACATCGTCTACCGCCCGGCGCGGACGCCCCTGCTGGAGCAGGCACAGGCTCGAGGCCTCGCCACGCTCAACGGCGTCGGCATGCTCCTGCACCAGGGCGCCGCCGCCTACGAGCTCTGGTTCGAGCGCCCTGCACCCGTCGCCGCGATGCGGAGCGCGCTGCTCGAGGCGCTGTGAGGCGCGTCGCGGCCGGCGCTCCCGCCGGCGCGCGACGGCCCGCCGCGTGGCGCTGGCGCTCCGCCTCGGGCCGCGGGCCCGGGGGCGCGCTGGGGTACGCTCGAAGCCCGTGAAACTCGCGATCGTCGCCGACATCCACGCCAACGTGCGCGCGCTGGACGCGGTCCGCGCCGACCTGGACGGCGAGGCGCCGGACCGGGTCGTCGTAAACGGCGACATGGTCAACCGCGGGCCGAACAACCTGGCGGTCCTCGAGCGGCTCGAGCAGAGCGGCTGGGAGCGCACGCTGGGGAACCACGACGACCTGATGCGCAAGTGGGTCGACAAGGACCCCGATCTGCCGACCGCGTGGTTCGACGACCCGTTCTGGGACGGCACCGCCTGGAGCGCGGAACGCCTCGACGCGGCCGGCCGCATCGACCCTCTGCGCGAGCTCCCGATGGAGATCCGCGTCGACGTGGACGGGGCGCCGAGCGTGCTCGTGACGCACGGCAGCCCGCGGCACTACCGCGAGGGCTACGGCCGGTACCTCAGCGACCACGAGTTCAGCGAGATCGCGCAGATGCACCCCGCCGACGTGTACGTGGGATCCCATACGCATCAGCCGATGCGGCGCAGCTGGGGTCGCTACCGCATCTACAACACCGGCGCGGTCGGCACGCCGTTCAACGGCGATCCGCGCGCGCAGTACCTCATCCTCGAGCTCCGCGACGGGGCCTGGGTGGCACGCTTCCGGCGCGTGCCCTACGATCGCGAGGCCGCGCTGGACGATTTCGAGTCGAGCGACTACCTCGACGAGGGCGGCCTTTCGGCGCGGATCTTCTACGAGGAGACCCGGTTCGCCCGCAGCTTCTACACGCCGTTCGTGATGTGGACCGAGCGCGAGGAGCTTCCCCAGGACGCGAGCACCTGGGCGACGTTTCGAGAGCGCTACGCGCACCGCGTCGGGACGCCCTCGCCGATGCCCGACCGTGCCGAGGATGTCGACGTGCCGGCCTACATCCCGCCGCGCGAGGACGACGAGGCGTGACCTCGGGCGCAGCCGCGGAGAGCCACGATCCGGTGCGCCTCGCCTTTCGGGTGGAGGTACACGAGCGGCTCGACTCGACCCAGGACGAAGCGCGCCGGCGGCTGGAGCGCGGCGACGACGTGCACGGGGTCGTGCTTCGGGCCCGAGAGCAGACGGCCGCACGCGGTCAGCGGCGACGCGACTGGTGGGGAGGGCGCGGCGGAAGCTGGCAGACGGTCGTCGTGCGCGACACGCGCCCCGCGGTGCTCGATCGCCCCTGGGCGGCTCTCGCGATCGGCATCGGACTGGCGCGCACCTTGCCCGAGTACGGCGTGCAGATCCAGCTGAAATGGCCCAACGACCTGCACTACCGCGGGCGAAAGGTGGGCGGTCTCCTGGTGGAGCGGGTGCGCGACCACTTGCTGATCGGGGTCGGCGTGAACGTCGAGAACGAAGCGCCCGCGGGGGCCGGAGCCCTTCGCGGGCTCGACCCCGACGGGGTCTCGACCTTCGTGCTCGCCGGGGTTCAGGCGGGCATCGCCTTGGTCGCAGACGGCCTCGAGGACGGTCGTGCCCTGCCGGCCGCGTTCGCGCCGCACGACGCGCTCGACGGCCGCCCCGTGCGCATCGCGACCGGGGTGCAGGTCGTCGAGGGCGTTTGCGCGGGCGTCGACCCTCGCGGCCGCCTCCGTGTTCGCCGCGAGGGGGGCATGGTGACCCTGGTCGACGGGGATGCCGCCTCGCGCGGGCGTCTGCGGTTCGACTGAGGCCGCCACCGCGGCGGTGCGGCGGCACGGAGGCCCCACCCGCGCGCTCGACCTACACGCGAGCTTGGTACTTCAGCGCTTCCATCAGCTCGTCGACGATCGCGTCGGTGTCGCCGCGCTGGGCGGCCGTGGCCACGTGATCGCGGATGTGGCTGCGCAGCACGTTGCCGCCCACCTTGCCGAGGGCGCCCTGCACGGCCTTGACCTGCTTGAGTACGTCGACGCAGTAGACGTCGGGGTTCTCGAGCATGCGGAGCACGCCCTCGAGATGCCCGCGTGCGCTCTTCAGGCGAAGGATCGCATCGCGGCGCGTCTCCGGGTCGAGGTGCAGGCAGGGATCGACGCCCAGAGCGTCGGTCGACGCCTCGGGCGACGGAGCCACGGCCTGGGTCGAGGCGACGGCGTCGGCGCTCATCCGGCCGGGGCGGCCGCGTAGCCCTCGTCCTCGACGGCCGCGACGAGGGCGCCGACATCGTCGTCGCCGCCGACGAGGGCAACGCCGCGTTCGAGGTCGACGTGCACTCCCTTGACGCCGGGAACTCCCTTGAGCGCCTCCTCGACGGAGGCCTTGCAGTGGCCGCAGGTCATTCCCGCGACGGTGAGTTTGGTCGGTGCGTTCATGGTGTCCTCCTGGGCTGAGTCTACCCCTCGGGGGGTGGGGTGTCAGAAGGGTAGTCGGCCGACGGCCGTCCGTCAAGCGGTGATGAACGTTGGACGCGAGGCGGCCATGAAGCGTAGGCGCTTGACGAGCCTCCGGCCCGCTGCTAGATTCACGTGACCCCTCCCCCCCTGGGGGTCGCCACGCGCCGCCACGGAGCCCGTTGCGAACCAGGGCGCGAACCACTGCGTGAACGATTGCGTGAACCCCGGTGCGAAGTACGAACCCCAGGGAGCGGGACGCACTCCACCCTTCCTCTCGACCCGGAGGTCGTGTTCGATGGCAACCCCTAGGCAAGCACCCAAGCCGAACTCCCCCGACGACGGAGCCGACGCCGCCGTCGGCTCCGCCAAGGAGTTCCACGTCGACGTGCAGGGCATGACCTGCGCGAATTGCAGCCTGCGCGTCGAGACGGCGCTCAAGGAGCAGTCGGGCGTGGGCGACGCGGCCGTCAACCTCGCGACCGAGCAGGCCCGCGTGAACTACGATCCCGCGGTCACGACCCCGCAAGCCTTGCTCGCGGCGATCGAAGCGAGCGGCTACGAGCCTGTCACCGACACGTTCGAGGTCGACGTGACCGGGATGACCTGCGCCAACTGCGTGGCCCGCGTGGAGGCGGCGCTCGACGATGCCGACGGCGTGGTCGAAGCCACCGTGAACCTCGCGACGGAGCGCGCCACGGTGCGCTACCTGCCGTCTGCGACCGAGCCTCGGGCTCTCGTCCGCGCCATCGAGGCCGCCGGCTACGGCGTCGCCGACGACGGCGGGGCCCCGGCCAGCGCCGCCGATGCCGACGCACGTCGCAAGGAGCGCCGCGCGCGGGAGGGTGCCAAGCTGCGGCGCGACCTGTGGCTGGCCACCGCCCTCACCGTTCCCGTGTTCCTGCTGAGCATGGTGCCGATGATGGTGCCGCCGCTCGAGATGTGGCTGATGGAGACGGTCGGCCGCTTGCCGCAGTGGCTCTTCATGTTCGTACTCGCCACGATCGTGCAGTTCGGGCCCGGGCGCCGGTTCTACACCACCGGCTGGCCCGCGCTTCGCCACGGTAGTCCCGACATGAACAGCTTGGTCATGTTGGGATCGTCGGCCGCCTACGGCTACAGCCTGGTGGCGACCTTCGCGCCGGGCGTCCTTCCGGCGGACACGGTGCACGTCTACTACGAGGCCTCGGCGGCGATCATCACGCTGATCCTCGCGGGCAAGTGGCTCGAGCACCTGACCAAGGGGCGCACGTCGGACGCCATCCGGTCGCTGCTCGACCTTCAGGCGCCCACGGCACGCATCGAGCGCGACGGCACCTGGATCGAGGTTCCGACCGACGAGGTCGAACCCGGCGACGTCGTGCAGGTACGTCCGGGCGAACGCGTGCCCGTCGACGGCCTCGTGCTGTCCGGCGGCAGCTGGGTGGACGAGTCGATGCTCACCGGCGAGCCGAACCCGGTCGCGAAGGGCGAGGGCGATGAGGTCGTGGGCGGAACCGTCAACAAGACCGGTGCCTTCCGCTTCCGCGCGACCAAGGTGGGGGCCGACACGGCCCTCGCGCAGATCGTGCGCATGGTCGAGGAGGCCCAGGGGTCCAAGGCTCCCATCCAGGCCCTCGCCGACCGCGTCGTGGCCGTCTTCGTCCCGGTCGTGCTGGCGATCGCGGCGGTGACCTTCACGGTGTGGATGTTCGTGGGTCCCGAGCCGCGTCTCACCTACGCCCTCGTCGCGGCGACCGCCGTCCTCCTGATCGCCTGCCCCTGCGCCATGGGGCTGGCCACGCCGGTGTCGATCATGGTCGGCTCGGGGCAGGGCGCGCACATGGGCGTGCTGTTCCGCAAGGCCGCCGCCCTGCAGCAGCTTCGCGAGGCCGAGATCCTCGTCTTCGACAAGACGGGCACCCTGACCAAGGGCGCCCCCGAGCTCACCGACGTCGTCACGACGGGCACGTGGACCCGCGCCGAGGTGCTGGCGCTCGCCGGGGCCGTCGAGCGCGAGAGCGAGCATCCGATCGCACGCGCGATCGAAGACGCCGCGACGCGCGAAGGGGTGGCCGATGACGCGCTGGCCTTCGACTTCGAGGCCCTGCCGGGCTTCGGGGTGCGGGCCAACGCGAACGGAAGGGACGTCGCGCTCGGCGCCGAGCGGTACATGCGGCAGCTCGGGGCCGATCCCACGCCGCTCGAGCAGCGGGGGCGGGCCTTGGCCGACGGGGGCAAGACGCCGCTGTACCTCGCCGTCGACGGCGAACTCGCGGCCCTGTTCGCCGTGGCCGACCCGATCAAGGAGGGCAGCAAGGAAGCGATCGAAGCGCTGCACGCTCGCGGCGTGCGCGTGGCCATGGTCACCGGCGACAATGCCCGCACGGCCGCGGCGATCGCTGCGGAGCTGGGCATCGACGACGTCCGGGCCGAAGTCCTGCCGGGCGGGAAGGTCGACGCCGTGAAGGCCTTCCAGAACGGCGGGCGCACGACGGTCGCCTTCGTCGGGGACGGCATCAACGACGCACCGGCCCTGGCCACCGCCGATGTCGGTGTGGCGCTGGGCACGGGAACCGATGTGGCGATCGAAGCAGCGGACGTGGTGCTGATGTCGGGCGACGTCCGGGGCGTGCCGAACGCGCTCGCGCTGTCGACGGCGACCCTCAACAACATCCGCCAGAATCTGTTTTGGGCGTTCATCTACAACACCCTGCTGATCCCGGTCGCCGCCGGCGTGTTCTATCCGTGGTTGGGCGTGCTCCTGTCGCCGATCCTGGCGGCCGCCGCCATGGGTCTATCCGACCTGTTCGTGCTCGGCAACGCGCTTCGCCTGCGCGGCTTCGAACCGCCGCTTCGCGCCCGCGACGGCGCTGGCGGCTTCACCGGCACCGAGCTCGCCGGAGCCGCGGGATCGTGAACGGCGATCGACCGAAGCCGACCGAGTCGGACGACGCTCCGTCGCTGGGGCGCTTCGTCGCGTCGCTCAAGGCGCCGCGCGACGTCGTGCGCGATCGCGCCGCCTTCCTGGCGCGATCCGTGAACAAGGGCGCCGGGCCCACCGTGGCGGGCATGCCGCTGGTCGGCCTCGGCGGGAGCTGCGGCAAACCGGCGTTTCTGCTCCCCTTCGTGGCGCGCTTCGACGATGCCAACCTCGAACGGCTGGAGCGGCTCGCGGCGAACCGCGGGATGTTCGTCGAGTACGGCGCCTACCCGCACCTCAAGCTCGAGGACTCGGGGCAGGAGATCGCCGCCATCCAGGACTGGACCCAGTCGACGCTGGTCTTCGTGCGGCCCTCGTACGACGACAAGGACCCGCTCCTGCACGAGATCGCCGAGGCGCTGGCGCCCCGCTAGCGCCTGGGCCGATTCCAACCGACGCCCCCCGCCCGGACGAACCGGTGCGGGGGGCGCGCAGTGGGTTCGGGCTCAGTAGAGGCCGAAGGGCAGAACGCCGCCGTCGTGGATGGCCATCACCTCGAACGGGTCGGTCTGCGGTCCGGGCATGCCCGGCGAGCCGGCCGGCATCCCGGCGAGCCCGATCCCGTCGATGGCGGGACGTTCCGTCAGGAGCCGCTCGAGCGCGTCCATCGGGACGTGCCCTTCGACCACGTAGCCGTCGACCTCGGCCGTGTGGCAACTCCACACGCTCGAGGGAACGCGACGGTCGTGCTTCGCGGCGACGAGGTCGTTCGAGACGACGCGTTCGGCGGTGCCGCCGTTCGCCTCGAATTCGGCGATCCAGCCGCCGCAGCAGTCGCAGGATTCGGACGTGATCACGGTGACGTGCACGCCGTCGAAGACGCCGCGAGCGTCGGCGCGGCTCGCGACCAGTGCGACGACGACCGCGACGTCCGTCTGGTCGAGGTCGTCTAGCACCCCGCCCGGTGCGGACGGAAGAGGGGCCCTCCGGGGCCCCTCTTGTCATGTCCGGTGGCCGGCGACCGTCACCGCACCAGCGTCACCTTGGT
>CBDUCW010000126.1:0-6704 GCA_965365745.1 uncultured Trueperaceae bacterium | reverse complement strand
GCCGCTCCACGGGGTGCATCTCCTGATACACCCGCTCCTGCTCTTCAGCGTCCTGCTCGGCATCGCGCCGAGCGGCGAGGACGGGCGCTGGTTCGATCGCCGCTTCTGGAAGATCGTCGGCAACACCGTGATCTTCGTCGCGGCGACGGTGCCGCTCATCACGGCGCTGTCGCTCGCGCTCGCCGTGGGCCTCAACCGGCCGGGCAAGGTGCCCGCGACGCTGCGCACCATCTTCTTCCTGTCGCAGATGTTGTCGGTCACGGTCGTGACCCTCATCTGGCAGCTCATCTACAGCCCCGCGCAGGGGATCATCGCCAACTTCTTCGAGGTGTTCGGGCTCGATCCGATCACCTGGGTCACGAACGAGTCGCTGGCGATGCCCAGCATCGTCATCGCGACCGTGTGGTGGTCGCTGGGCTTCGCCATGATCCTGTTCCTCGCCGGGCTCCAGGAGATCCCCGACGAGCGCTACGAGGCCGCCCGCCTCGACGGCGCCAACGGCTGGCAGACGTTCCGCTTCATCACCCTGCCCGGCATCGCCCGCACGGTGACGCTGGTCGTCGTGTTCGAGATCATCCTGCACTTCCAGGTCTTCGGGCAGAGCCACCTGATCACCCAGGGGGGCCCCAACGACGCCACCCAGACCCTGGTCCGCTACATCTACCAAACCGCCTTCCGCGACAGCCAGCTCGGCTACGCGTCGGCGCTCGCGATCTTCCTGTTCGTGATCATGGCGGTCTTCTCGTTCCTGCAGATGCGCCTCAACCGAGAGGGGAACTGAGCCGTGGTCGGAACCAGCCGCACCGTTCGCATCGTCCTGATCATCATCGGCGTGCTCGCCTTCCTGTGGCTCGTGCCCATCCTGTGGATGGTCTCGATGAGCCTGCAGCCCAACGACCTGCTGGCGCGCACCACGTCGAACACGCTCCTGGGCCTGATCCCCATCCCCTTCACGTTCGACAACTACGCGCGCCTGTTCACGCTCGGCTCGACGCCCCGCTGGTTCCTCAACAGCATGATCGTGTCGGTCGGCATGACCGCGCTCGTGCTGGCGCTGTCGTCGCTGGCCGGCTACGCCTTCGCGCGCATCAAGTTCCGCGGACGCAACTTCGTCTACATCGCGGTGCTCGCCGGCCTCGTCATCCCCGAGCAGGCCGTGTTCATCCCGCTCTACACGATGTTCGCCGACTGGGGCTGGCACAACAGCTACCAGGCGCTCATCGCCCCGCGGCTCGCCGTCCCGCTCGGCGTGTTCCTGATGACGCAGTTCTTCAAGGCGATCCCCAGCTACATCGAGGAGGCCGCCAAGCTCGACGGCGCCAACCGCTGGACGATCTTCACCCGCATCATGCTGCCGCTGTCGGTGCCGGCGATGACCACGCTGGCGATCCTGACCTTCCTCTACGCCTGGAACGACTACCTCTGGCCGCTCGTCTCGGCGCAGCGCCCCGAGATGTTCACCATCACGGTCGGCATCGCGTCGATCCAATCGAACTTCGCGCAGTCCGAGGGGCTCGGGCGCGTCATGGCCTCCGGCGTCATGGCCTCGCTCCCCGTCGTGCTGCTGTTCCTGATCTTCCAGCGCTACGTCATCCGCGGCGTTGCCATGGGCGGCGGCAAGTGAGCTGAGCCCGCCGCGATCCGCCGCGGCTCGATCCCGCCCCGCCGTGCACCGACGTCCTCCGACACCGATCCGCCGACCCCGACACCTCCCCGTTCGCCCCGCCCTCGTTCCGACCGGCCACCCCACACCTTCGCCGACCCGCTCCCCAAGGAGGAGTCCATGACCCGAACCCGCACCCTCTCCGTCCGCGCGATCCTGATCGCGCTCGCGAGCCTCGCGCTCGCGCTCGCCCCCGCCGCGATGGCGCAGACCGAGATCAGCCTCGGCCGCTTCTTCGGCGCCTGCGAAGAAGCCGGCACCGACGTCTCCGCCGCCACCGGCGAAGCCTGCATCATCCAGACGATCATCAACGCCTTCAGCGCCGAAGACAACGGCGTCACGGTCGACACGCTGCCCACCGACTGGGGCAACTACTACGACCAGATCAAGGCCAGCTACGCCGGCGGAACGCCGCCCGACGTGCACGTCATGCACAAGCACCGCGTTCCCGAGTTCGCCGGTCTCGGCGTCATCGCGCCGATCACCGACGACCTCGAGGCCGCCGGCATCGACCCGAACGACTGGACCGAGAAGGCCCGCGACGCCGTCACCTGGAACGGCGAGATCTACGGCGTGCCGATGGACATCCACGCCAACCTGTGGCACGTCAACCTCGACCTCATGGAAGCGGCCGGGCTGATGAACGACGACGGCACCCCGATGGTTCCGTCGAGCCCCGAGGAGCTCCTCGAGCACGCCCGCATCATGGAAGAGGCGACCGGCGTCCAGTACCTCGCCGCCGACTTCGCGCAGTTCCCCATCGGCGTTCGCCTCGTGCTCGCGCTGATGTGGCAGCAAGGCGCCGAACTCCTCACCGAGGACGAGGCCAACGTCGACTCGGCCGAGGCCCGCACCGCCGTCGAGACCATCGTCTCGATGTTCGACGCCGGCTACGCGAACCCCGAGCTCAACTACGCCGACAGCCAGCAGCAGTTCCTCGACGGCGAAGCCGCCGTGCTCGTGAACGGCACCTGGGTCGTGGACTTCTACGACGCCCAAGCCGCCGATCCCGACGTGCCGCTGACGAACTACTACGCCAGCGAGTTCCCGACCCTGTTCGACCAGCCCGCCACCTGGGCCGACACCCACATGTGGGTCATCCCCTCGAACCTCGAGAGCCGCGACGCCGGCAAGTACGAAGCCGCGCTGCAGCTCCTCTCGTGGATCAACGACCACAACATCGACTGGGCCCGCACCGGCCACGCCGCCGTGCGCACCAGCGTGCTCGAGTCGGCCGAGTACCAGAACCTCCCGCACCGCGGCGAGTACGCCCAGACGGTCGCCATCGCGCGCGACGTCGCTCCGAACGCGCAGTACGGCGCCATCCAGGACGTGCTGAACCGCGAGCTGCAGGCGATCTGGCTCACCGGCAAGCCGATCGACGAAGCCCTCGGCGACGCCGACGACGCCGTGCAGGACCTGCTCGACTGAGCGCGCCCGCACCGGCAGGCTGACGACGACGTCGCAGCCGCCCGCGCCCCCGGTTGGCCCGTGCCGCCGGGGGCGCCCGACTACCCCGCTCCACGAAGGGGGACCATGCTGCGCCCTGACCCCGCCCCGAGCGACCTTCCGCGCCCCGAGTACCCGCGCCCGCGCTTCGTGCGCCGGACCTGGGAGAACCTCAACGGCGCGTGGACCTTCGCGTTCGACCTCGCCGACGAGGGCGACGCGCTGGACTATCCGAAGCGCGAGGGCTTCGACGACACCATCCGCATCCCGTTCGCGCCCGAGAGCGAACTCTCGGGCGTGGCCCACACCGGCTTCATCCCCGCCCTCTGGTACCACCGCGAGCTGACGCTGCCCGACGGCTGGGCGGGTCGACGCGTGCTGCTGCACTTCGGCGGCGTCGACTTCGAAGCGACCGTCTACCTCGACGGCGAGCGCGTCGGCCACCACGTCGGCGGCGCCACGGGCTGGACCGTCGACCTCGGCCACCGGCTCGAGCCCGGACGCGCGCACCACCTCGTCGTGCACGTGCGCGACGACGTGCGCTCGCGCAAGCAACCGGCCGGGAAACAGAGCCGCGAGCGCGACTCGTACCACGTCTACTACACGCGCGTCACCGGCATCTGGCAGACCGTCTGGATGGAGCCGGTCCCCGATCGGACCCTGCGCGACGCCTACGTGCGCCCGGACGTCCACGCCGGACGCTTCGTGGTCGAGCCGCTCTACGACGCCGTCGCCCCCGGCCGACGCATCGTGGCGACCCTCCGCGACGGGCTCGACGGCCCTGCGCTCGCCCGCGCCGAGGCCGCGGCCGCCCACGGCGTCACGCTCGAGTTGGCCCCGCCGTCGCCGCGCCTGTGGCAGCCCGACGATCCGCACCTCTACGGGATCGAGTTCGAGCTCGTCGAGGCCGACGGAACGACCGTCGATCGCGCCGCCACGTACGGGGGCCTCCGCGAGGTCTCGGTCGACGGCGACCGCATCCTGCTCAACGGCGAGCCGTTCTACCACCGCTTCGTGCTCGATCAGGGCTACTGGCCCGACGGGATCTGGACGGCGCCGTCCGACGACGCCCTGGTGCGCGACATCGAGCTCGCGCGCGACCTCGGCTTCAACGGTGCGCGCCTGCACCAGAAGGTCTTCGACCCCCGCTACCACTGGCACGCCGACCGGCTCGGCTGGCTCACCTGGGGCGAGATGCCGTCGTGGGGCTTCGACGAGAACGACCCGGTCCCGGCCCGGACGTTCCTCAGCGAGTGGCGCGAGGTGCTGCTGCGCGACCGCAGCCATCCATCGATCCTGGTGTGGACACCGCTCAACGAGACCGAGTTCGTCACCGTGTCGGAGGAGCATCGGCGCCTGCTGCGCGACGCCTACAAGCTCGCCCGAGCCCTCGACCCCACGCGCCCGGTCAACGACGCCTCGGGCTGGGTGCACGCCCTCACCGACCTGTGGACGGTGCACCTGTACACGCAGGACCCCGAGGAGCTCGCCGAGCAGGTGGCCACGGACCCGCCCTTCCGCAACCAGCCCGACTTCGAGCCGCCCTACGAGGGCCAGCCCTACCTCGTCGACGAGTTCGGCGGGATCAAGTGGGATCCCGAGAAGCACGAGGGCGCCTGGGGGTACGGCGACGCTCCGAAGACGTTGGAGGCGTTCTACGTCCGGCTCGAGGGGCTCGTCGACGCGCTGCTCGAATCCGACCGCGTGGTCGGCTACTGCTACACCCAGCTCACCGACGTCGAGCAGGAGTGCAACGGGCTCTACACGTACGAGCGCCACGAGAAGTTCGACGCGGCGCGGCTGCGGGCGATCTTCGAGCGAGACCCGGAGGGCTACGGCACCCCGACGCCGGCGGCCACGAAACGGACCCCCACGAGGGAGGCCGAGGCCGCGGCCGACCGCTGACCCGCGACGGTCTGCAAGGCCCGCGCCCCGCCCGCGCCCGCCGGGATGCGCGGGCCTCGGCCGGCTGCGATACTCGGGCAACGCCACCGCGGGAAGGACCGCCATGCCCAAGATCACCTTCATCGGTGCCGGCAGCACCGTGTTCGCGAAGAACCTGCTGGGCGACATCCTGTCGCAGCCGGAGCTCGCCGACGCCACGATCGCGCTCTTCGACATCGACGAGCGTCGCCTCGAGCTCTCGCACCGCGTCGGAATGCGCGTCGCGGAGACGCTGGGCGTCGCGCCCACCTTCGTCGCCACGACCGACCGGGAGGCTGCCCTCGACGGCGCCGACTACGCCCTGAACATGATCCAGGTCGGCGGCTACGACCCGGCGACGATCACCGACTTCGAGATCCCGAAGCGCTACGGGCTCGAGCAGACGATCGGCGACACGCTCGGCGTCGGCGGCATCATGCGTGCCCTGCGCACCGTACCGGTGCTCGTCGACATCGCGCACGACATGGAGCGACTCTGCCCCGACGTGCTGCACCTCAACTACGTCAACCCGATGGCGATGAACATCTGGGCGCTCGACCGGTTGAGCGACGTGCGCACCGTCGGGCTGTGCCACAGCGTGCCCCACACGGCCGGCCAGCTCGCCCACGACATCGGCGTCCCGGCGAACGAGATCCACTACCGGGTCGCGGGGATCAACCACGTGGCCTTCTTCCTCGAGTTCCGCCACCGCGACGGCCGCGACCTGGTCCCCGAGATCCGCCGCGTGCTCGAGGACGGCCGCGTCCCCGACGAGAATCGCGTCCGCTACGAGATGTTCCGCCGCCTCGGCTACTTCGTGACCGAGTCCAGCGAGCACTTCAGCGAGTACACCCCGTGGTTCATCAAGAAGGACCGTCCGGAGCTGCTCGAGCGCTACAACATCCCGCTCGACGAGTACCTGTACCGCTGCCAGGCGGGGATCGCCGGCTGGGAGTTCGTCGAGCGCGAACTCGAGCACCCGGGCTCGCAGGATCCCGACGACCTGCGGGCGATCCTCGAGGCGATGCCGCTGATGCGCAGCACCATCGAGGGGAACGTCGCAGCCTTCGAAGGGCTGCACGAGGTCGAGCCCAGCGTCGAATACGGCGCCCAGATCATCCACAGCGTCGAGACCGGCACCCCCCGCACGGTGTACGGAAACGTGATCAACCACGGCTTGATCGACAACCTCCCCGACGGCTGCTGCGTCGAGGTGCCCTGCCTCGTCGACGCCCAGGGCGTGCAACCCACGCGCGTCGGTTCGCTCCCGCCGCACCTCGCCGCCCTGATGCAGACGAACGTGAACGTGCAGGCGCTGACGGTCGAAGCGCTGGCGACGGGATCGCCGGAGCACGTGTTCCACGCCGCGATGCTCGATCCGCACACGTCGGCCGAGCTCACCCTCGACGAGATCCACGCGCTGGTGAACGACCTGCTCGAGGCCCACGGGGAGCTGATTCCCGAGGCGCTGCGGGAGCTTCCGGAGCTGCCGCCCGCACCGGCGTGAGCGCCCGCCGAACCCGTCGCCGACCGATCTGCCGCGCCCCCCGCGCGTCGCGAGGCCGTCCGTGACGCCCGCCTTCGACCCCACGGAACATCCGCACCGGCGCTACAACCCGCTGTCGGACGCCTGGGTGTTGGTGTCGCCGCATCGGACGAAGCGGCCGTG
>CBDUCW010000125.1:0-6708 GCA_965365745.1 uncultured Trueperaceae bacterium | reverse complement strand
AGCCTCGGGTCGAGCACGTCGCGCACGGCATCGCCGAGCAGGTTGAAGCCCACGACCGAGAAGAAGATCGCGAAGCCCGGGAAGATCGACATCCACGGCGCGCGCAGGAACTGACTGAAGCCGTCGCGGATCATGAGGCCCCACTCGGGGACGGGCGGTTGGGCCCCGAGCCCGAGGAAGCCCAACGCCGCCGCGTCGAGGATCGCGACCCCGATCGACAGCGTGAGCTGCACGATCAGCGGGCTCAGCGAGTTGGGCAGCACGTGCCCGAAGACGATCCGGATCGGGTTCGAGCCGAGAGCCCGCGCACTCTGCACGTACTCGGCCTCTCGGACCGACAACACCGTCGATCGCACGATGCGCGTGAAGATCGGGATCTGCGTGATGCCGATCGCGATGAGCGCGTTCGTGAGCGACGGCCCGAGCGTCGCCACGATGGCGATCGCGAGCAGGATGCCGGGGAACGCGAGCAGGATGTCGACGAACCAGACGACGGCCGTGTCGACCCAACCACCGACGTAGCCGGCCACCACGCCGAGCATGGTTCCCACGGCCACGGCGAATGCCACGGCGACCAGCCCGACGCGCAGGCTGATCCGACCTCCGTGCCACACGCGTACGAACATGTCGCGCCCGAGCTCGTCGGTGCCGAAGACGTGTTCGGCGCTCGGGGCCTCGAGGCGCGAGCGGAGGTCGCGATCCGACCGAGGGTCGTACGGCGACAGAACGGGAGCCAAGAGGCTGGCGGTCACGAAGAACACGATGATCGCGAGGCCGGCGACTCCGGTCGGGTGCTTGAAGAACCTGCGCAGCTGATCGCGCCACTGGGGGCGACCCAGCGCGTCCGCTGCGGGGGCGGTCGTCGTGGCAGCCATCAGTCGTACTGGATCCGGGGATCGATGAGGGCGTAGGACATGTCGACGAGGAGATTGACGATCATGAAGACGAGGGCCACGAAGATCACGCCGCCTTGGATGATGGGGTAGTCGCGTGCCGAGATCGCGTCGTACACCCAGCGCCCGATGCCGGGCCACGAGAACACCGTCTCGGTCAGGATCGCTCCCGAAAGGAGCGTTCCAAACGAGAGCCCCACGACCGTGACGACGGGCAGTAGGGCGTTGCGGAGCGCGTGCTTGTTGACCACGAGCCGCTCAGCGATCCCCTTTGCGCGGGCCGTGCGTACGTAGTCCTGGCTCAGCACCTCGAGCATGGCCGACCGCGTCATCCGGACCACGATGGCGAGCGGAATCGTGCCGAGCGCGATGGCGGGAAGAACGAGGTGGGCCGCCACGTCGGAGAAGGCGCGCAGGTTCCCCCGCAAGATCGCGTCGATCGCATAGAGACCGGTGATCGGTTGAAGGTCCATCGAGGTCGATAGGCGTCCGGACGGGGGCAACCATCCGAGCGTGACCGAAAAGATGTAGATCAGAATGATCGCCAGCCAGAACACGGGGAACGACACGCCGGAGAGTGCAAACGTCATCACGGCCGTATCAGCGAGCTTCCCTCGATTCAGGGCGGCCCACACCCCCGCGGGAATGCCGATGAGCAGCGCGAAGATCATGGCCGCGAGCGCGAGCTCGATCGTTGCCGGGAACCGCGCCCGAAGGCTTTCGGAGACGGGGATCCTGGAGAACAGGCTGCGCCCGAGATCGCCGCGCACGAGGTCGCCCATGTAGGCGAAGTACTGACTCTCGAACAGCCCTGCGATCCCCTCGTCTCGAGCCCCCTGGAAGTTCAGCCACAGGGGCATGTTGAGGCCGAGGTCTTCGCGCAGCCGCTCCCGGAGCGTGGGATCGGATCGCTGCCCGAGCATCGCGATGGCCGGGTCGCCGGGGATCACGCGGGTGATCGCGAAGATCAGCAGCGTGACGCCGATGAGGACCGGGACGATTCCGAAGAGTCGCCGTGCGACGTAGGCCGTCATCGGATCCCACCCCTCCGACATACGTCAGGGCGTGCCCGACGAGCGAGCACACCGGAGACGAATCGAAATCGTTCGCGTGAATACATTGCTGAAAGATAACGCAGGGGCGCGCGATTGCGCGCCCCTGCCGGTTGGGCGTTACTCGCTCTTGGAGACCTTGCTCAGGTCAACCGAGGAGTAGCCGAGCGGGCTCATGACCCACCCGTCGATGTTGGTGCGGACGGCGTTCAGCGTCGCGTTGTGCGCCATCGGGATCGATGCCGCCTGCTCCGCGACCGTCGCGTTGACGAATTCGTACAACGCGGCACGCTCGTCGGGCTCGGCGATCTGGCGCGCGTCGTTCAGGGCCTCGACGACCTCGGGGGCGTCCCACCCGAGCTGCTCGACGGCGCTGGCGCCGAAGAACGTCGTGAGGAAGTTGTCGGGATCGGCGTAGTCACCGTTCCACCCGAGCATGTACATCGGGAACTTGCCCGTGTTGTAGTCGCTCAGGTACGTGCTCCAGTCCTCGGTCTGGAGTTCGGCATTGATGCCGACGTCTGCGAGGTACGTGGCCATCGCTTCCGCGATCGGCTGCGGCGCCGGGAAGTACGGGCGCGACACGGGCATGTACCAGAGTTCGGTGTCGAAACCATCGGGGTAGCCGGCTTCGGCCAGGAGCTCGCGAGCGCGCTCGGGGTCGTAGTCGTACGGCCACGGCCCGTCGCTTCCGAAGAAGCTGGGAGGCATGTGGTCGGCCGCGACGCTGCCGAGACCTTCGTAGAAGGCTTCGACGATGGCTTCACGGTCGATGGCATGCGAAACGGCGCGACGAATGAGCGGATCGTCGAAGGGTTCGTTCGCCTGGTGCATCGCCAGGTACCCGACGTTCAGCTCGGCATCCGGAATGGCCGTCTTGAGGTTCCCGTCGTTCTGGACGGTCACCAGATCGTCGGAGCTCAGGAGCACGGCGATGTCGATGCTGCCGGCCTGGAGCTCGGCGAGACGCGACGTCGGTTCGGCGATGCCGCGCACGACGACCTCTTCGACCAGGGCATTGTCGCCCCAGTAGTTGTCGTTACGGCTCATCCGAACGAGCTCGCCTTCGCGCCACTCTTCGAACACGAACGGGCCGGTTCCGACGCTACCGACGGAAGGCGTTCCGTAGTCGGCGCCGGCTTCCATGACGGCCGCCGGGCTGTCGATCTGCATGTAGATCGCGGCGAGCAGCGTCGGAAGGAAGGGCGTCGGCTGGCTCATGTTGAAGCGGACCGTGTACTCGTCGACGGCTTCGACGTTGTCGAGAATGCCGCCCGGGCCACCGAAGACCCAGCCCCAGGGCACGAAGTTCTTGCCCTCGTCGCGGAACGCGTACGGGTGATCCTCGATGTTCACGCGGTCGAACGTGAACTTGACGGCTTCGGCGTTGAACGGGGTGCCGTCGTGGAACTGCACACCCTCGCGCAGCGTGAACGTCCAGGACGTCGCGTCGTCGTTGGCTTCCCAGGACGTCGCGAGGCGCGGGACGAGGTTGGTCGTGCCGGGCTCGAAGAACACGAGGGTTTCGGTGATCTGGCTCGCGACCGCGAGCGAGTTCCCGTCCTGCGCGTCGATCGAGTCGAGCGTCGTCGGGAAGCCCGACAGCCCGTACACGAGCGTTTGTGCGCCGACGAACCCTGCAAAGAGCAGAGCGGCCAGCATGAGAGCGAATCGCTTCATGGAACCTCCAGTGGAGTGAATGAACTATGGGCAGCGGTGCCGACGACCACCGTCGGCTTCGAGAGACGCGCTGCCAAGACAGATTCGAGCGTAGCACACGGTTCCCCGGGCGTTAACGGCACACGGCCAACGTGCACGAGCTCACTTCCGCGCGGCATCGGCGTGGCTCTCAGCTTCGGGCGCGCAAGCGTCCGTTCTCCAGCTCGAGTCGGCGTGCCGAACCCTCGACGAGGTGCTCGTCGTGGGTCACGACCACGGCCGCCCCCTCGCGCTCGGCCGCGCCCAGGAGCGACGCGTAGACCTGCTCGGCGGTGGCGCGGTCGAGGCTCCCGGTCGGCTCGTCGGCGAGAACGAGCGGCGGCCGGCTGTAGAGGGCACGGGCCACGGCGACGCGCTGACGCTCGCCCCCCGAGAGCTTCCGGGGGCGGTGCTCCGCGCGCTGCTCGAGCCCCACCGCGCGCAACAACCGCTCGCCGCGGGCGACGTCGACGGAGCCCCGGATCCGGCCGGGGAGCGTCACGTTCTCGAGGGCGCTGAGTTCCTCGAGCAGGTAGTGGTTCTGGAATACCAACCCCACGTGCTCGGCGCGTCGGTGCCCGAGGCGGCGCGGGGCCACGTCGTGCACCGGCGCGTCGCCCCACCACACTTCGCCCGCGGCGACGTCGTCGCCGGCCCGGGAGCGCGTGCCGTCGGGCCCGTCGATGCCGTCGAGGCCGGCGAGGATGTGCAGCAAGGTGCTCTTCCCCGAGCCGGACGGACCGAGGATGGCCACGACCTCGCCGGGCTCGACGCGCAGGTCGACGCCGCGGAGCACGTCGATCGCCCCGCGCGGGCCGACGAAGCTGCGCCGGACGCCGGCGCAGCGCAGCACGGCGTCGGGCGCGGTTCTCGGCGGCCCGGGGATTGGGGTCTCGGCAGGGTCTGCGGACGGCTGGGACACATCGCAAGTGTACCGTCACGCACGCGCGCGCCGCGCCCGGGTGCAGGGGTGCGAGCAGACAGATCGACCGCTTCCGCGGTACAAGAGGGGGGCAGCAAGGAGCCCCCATGCCATCCGATTCGTCGTCCACCCCCGCGCCATCCCCACCGTCGAGCGACGACCGCCGTGCCTTCTTTCGCACGGTGGCGCTGTTCGAGGGTGCGCCCGCGCGTGCCGTCGAGATCGCGGCCGACGCCTCGCAGCTTCGCCGCTACGCCGAGGGGAGCACGATCTTCCAGGAGGGCGACAGCGGCGAGGCGCTCTACATCCTCCGCGACGGCGTCGTGAAGCTCGCCAAGGTCGATCTCGCGGGCCACGAGAAGACGCTCGCCCTGCTGACGCCGCCGGCGTTCTTCGGCGAGATGTCGCTGGTTGGGCCCAGCCCGCGAAGCGCGGCGGCCGTCGCCCACACCGACGTCGACGCCTTCCTTCTGTTCGCCGACGACTTCCGGCGCCTCCTCGAGACCTACTCCCGCGTCAGCCTCAACCTCACCAACACCTTGGCCGACCGCCTGCGCGGCATGGACGTCGAAGCGCAGATCTTCGCCTACAAGGATGCCCAGGGCCGGGTGGCCTACGTGCTGCTCCGCCTCCACCGCGACGGGGTGGTGCAGGCCGAAGCCGACGGTACGCAGGTCGTCCACCTGACCCACCAGGAGCTCGCCTCGCTGGCCGGCACCAGCCGCGAAACGGTGACCCGCGCCCTCAAGGCGCTCGAAGCCCACGGCGTGATCGAAACCCGCCCCAAGGAGATCCACCTCCTCGACCCGGACGGCCTCGAGGAGATCCTCCACGAGATCCGCTGACGCACGTGGCGGCGTGACGCCCTCCGCCTCGGCCCCGCGGGCCGCGCCTGGACCGCGCGGACTCGACCACCTCGAGGTGATGCAGCGCGCGGCGCGCTACCCGAACGACGCCGTGGCGCACCTCCACGAGCGCTACGGGGACGCGTTCCGCTTCGGCTTCGGTCCGATCCGCTACACCTGGTTCGTCGGCCCGGAGGCCGCCCGCACGATCCTGGCCGACGCGCGCGACGCCTTCGAGCAGCGCCGCGCCTACGTCTTCCTGCAGCCCGTGGGCGGGCCCGAAGCGCTCATCGCCAGCGAGGGCGACGCCCATCGCCAGCGCCGGCGGGCCGTGCAGCCGGCCTTCCACGCCCGCCACCACGAGGCGTGGATCGGCGTGGCGGCCGAGGCAGCGCACGGCTTCGTCAGCGACCGACGCGGGGGCCCAGCCTTCGACGTGCACACGGAGGGGCGGCGGCTCCTGCTGCAGCTCGTCGCCGACATCCTGCTCGGCCCGGGCGTGCGCCGCAACGCGCCCGGGCTGCTCGACGACCTCGAGACGATGATGGGCTTCACCAACCTTCCGATGGCCGCGCAGCTGTTTCGCGTGCCCCTGCCCGGCACGCCGTTCGGTCGCTTCGCCGCTGCCCGATCGCGCGTCGACCGCGTCGTCCACCGGGCGCTCCGGACGGCCCATGGCCGCGCCCAGCACGACGGCGCGCTGGGCGCCTCTCTGGCCGGGATCGTCGACCTCGACGCGCCCCCGGAGGTGCAGCGCGATCAGGCCGTGGGGCTGATCGGCGCCGCCTTCGACACCAGCGCCGCCGCGCTCGCATGGGCGGTCCAGATGGCCCTCGAACACCCCGCCGACGCGGACGCCGTCGCCCACGAAGCCCGCGCGATCGGCCTCGAAGCGGTCGCGAGCCCCCGCAGCGCCCCATGTATGACAGCGTTCATCAACGAAACGCTGCGCATCTTTCCCCCGGCATCGGCCATCCTGCGCACCGCGACGCGCGACGTCGACGTCGACGGCATCCGCGTCCGCCGGGGCCACCGCGTCGCCTTCTCGGTGTACCTGACGCACCGCGACCCGCGGATCTGGAACGACCCCGTCCGGTTCGATCCGTCGCGATTCGACGGCGCCGCCCCCTCGCCCTTCGCCTTCCTCCCCTTCGGCTACGGCGCGCGCTACTGCGTGGGCGCCCCGCTTGCCAAGGCGTTGGTCGCGACGGTCGAACCATGTACGAACAGTGCGCAGTGCTGCATCAGGCTCGAGCTGCCCGTGTCGAGCTCGCGGGCCAGGTGTTCAATCGCGTCGA
>CBDUCW010000124.1:0-6763 GCA_965365745.1 uncultured Trueperaceae bacterium | reverse complement strand
GTACGGGACGGCCGCGAGATCGTCGGGAGCGAGCGGCAGCCAGTCACGGTTCCCGCCACCCCTCGGACGACGCATGGGGTCCAGCCTCCTCGTCCGTCGCCGCATCACCCGCTACCTCTCGCGCCGCGCCGCCGCGGCGCCCGACGCCAGCGCCCCCGGAGGCCTTCCGTGACCGATTCCCCCGAGCGACCGCCGTACCCCGACGCCGGCAGCGAAGTCCGCGACGAAGCCGAGGCCACGCGGTCCGCGGGCGTCGGCATGGTGCTCGGCACCGAGGACGCCACCCCGCTGCAGTTCTGGTTCGGCGTCGCCGACGGCGCCAAGGTGCAGCTCGACGACCTGGTCGTCGTCGAAGTGCCCGACCCCGCCGGGAGCGACGACGCGGTGCGCTTCTTCGGGGTCGTCGACGAGGTGCGCCGGCGCTTCGAGGGCGTGCAGTTCGAGGGCGACACCGAGCTCGTGGTCGAGGGCCTGCTCCCGGCCAACGTCAGCTACGCGGCCCACGTGCTCGTCACCCGCGTCGAGCCGGAGGAATTCATTCCACCGGGTCCCGGGGACGTGGTCCGCATGGCCCGCGGCGACGAACTCGCGCTTGCGCTCTACCGCGACCACATGGGGGACGCGGCGCTGCCAGCCGGCGTGCTCCGCAACGGCGAGGCGGGCCATCTGAACTTCGATTTCCTCGACGGCACCAAGGGCGCCCACGTCAACATCAGCGGCATCAGCGGCATCGCCACGAAGACGAGCTACGCGCTCTTCCTGCTCTACAGCGTGTTCCACGCCCGCAAGGACGACGGCCGTCCGCTGCTCCGCGACGCCTCGACCGCGCGGGCGCTCGTGTTCAACGTCAAGGGCGAGGACCTGCTGTTCCTCGACAAGCCCAACGCCGCGTACGCCGATGCCGAGGACGCCTGGCAACGCAAGACCGGGCGCGACGTGAGCCGCTACGCCATCTGCGGTCTGCCCGAGGGCCCCTTCGGCAGCGTCGCGTTGCACGCGCCGGCCCACGAGCGCGGCAACGCGCTCGTCGCCGACGTCCAACAGCGGGAGGGGGTCGCGCCCTACGTGTGGACGCTGCACGCCTTCGCTCGCGATCGCATGCTCCCCTTCGCGCTCGCCGATCGCGACGCCATGACCAACCTCGGCTTCCTGGTCGGGCACCTCGAGGAGCGCCTGCACAAGCTCGCGGCCGGGCAGCGCGGCCCTTGGCTCGCGGTGGAGGAGGGCGACGCCGATTTCGATCCCGACCTCGACGCGATGCTCGCCCGCATGGAGGCCGCCGGCGCCTTGGGAGGCGGAGCGCCCCGCAGCGACGGCGGCATCGGGGATGGCGGCATCGCCGACGACGAGGGCATCGGGCTCGACGAATTGGACGCGGCGACCGGACCGACGCGGCTGCGCAGCTTCGACGACCTCGTCAGCTACATCGAGTACAAGCTGCTGCTCAAGCCGGACGCCCGCGGCGAGCCCGACGGCGACCGGCGCTGGACCGCCAACCAGAACAAGTCGACGCGCGAAGCGCTCGTGCGCCGCTTGCGAGGCGCGGCGAAGCAGCTGAGGCGCCTCGTGCGCGGCGACCTGCCCGCCGAGACGCTCGACAAGGGGCGGATCGAGGTGCTCGACGACCCGGCGCAGGTCCACGTCGTCGACATCCACCAGCTGCCGCCGCTGGCGCAGATGTTCACCGTGGGCGTGCTGCTGCGGCAGGTCTTCGAGCAGAAGGAGGGCGGCCGACGCGAGAAGGTCTTCGTGGTCCTCGACGAGCTGAACAAGTACGCCCCTGCCGAGGGCGACAGCCCCATCAAGGACGTGCTGCTCGACATCGCCGAACGCGGGCGCAGCCTGGGCGTGCTGCTGATCGGCGCCCAGCAGACCGCCAGCGAGGTCGAGCGCCGGGTGGTGGCGAACGCCGCGATCCGGGTGGCCGGCCGGCTCGACGCCGCCGAATCGGAGCGCCCCGAGTACCGCTTCATGCCCAGCAGCTTCCGCGGCCGGGCCACGATCCTCGCGCCCGGCACGATGATCCTCCACCAACCCGACGTTCCGAGTCCGATGATGCTCACCTTCCCGTTTCCGACCTGGGCCACGCGCAAGGCCGAGTGGCGCGAGACGGTCGACGACGCGCAGGCGCGCGACGTCCTCGGCTGAGCGGCTCCGGCGCGCCCTCGCCGGTCGGGCGGTCGGGGATCGGCGCCGGCCCCGCGCACGAAGCGCGCCCGCTGCCCCGGATGGTCGTCAGCTCCAACGCAAGCCGGTCGGGCGGGCGTTCCGGAGCCGTCCGCGCGTGGCCGCGCCCCAACCGAGCGGACAGCCCATCACGGTGACCAACGTCCAGCCCGGCGCGAGGTCGACCTCGAGATCGTGCCCGCGCAGGTAGGCCACGAGTCGCGGATCGTCGAGGCCGAGCTCGAGGCGACGCACGACGTCGTCGGGGGAGAGGGCCTGCGCGAGCGCGTGGTCGGGCTCGAAGCGCGCCGACCCCGCCCGCCGTCCGCGGCGCACGCGGCCCAGGGCCACGCCGCTGCGAAGCACGCGCAGACCGTCGAGCGGCGGTCCCGGGCGGGTCGCACGCAGCAGGTCGCCCTGGCGGACGAGGGCGTCGCCGGCGAAGGGATCGCGGCGCAGGGCCTCGTCGGCGAAGGCGCGCCAGCGCACCACGTCGTCGGTGGGGGCAGGCGCGGGCGCGACGGGCGTCCGTGCGCCGCGCGACCGATCGGCGGGCCGCCCGTCCCCGTCGCCGAAGGCCTCCGCGTCCGCGGTCTCCTGCGCCACGGGCGACCGGACGAAGCGCGCCACGAAGTGCCCGTCGCCCGTCTGCCGGTGCGGCCACAGCCGCACGGTGCGCACGAGGCGCGCCGCGACGTCGGCCGGCGTGCCCTCGGGCGCCCAGCCGGGGCGGCCCCGGTCCACCCCGGCGAGCTCCACCGGCTCGAGCTCGAGCTCGGGGTGCGCCGCGAGCGCCCAGGCCACCACCGCCTCGTTCTCCTCGGGCGCGAAGGTGCAGGTGCTGTAGACCAGCCGCCCGCCGGGTCGCAGCAGCGCCACGGCGTCGCCGAACAGATCGCGCTGCCGCGCCGAGCAGGTGCGCACCGCCGCCGGGCTCCACATCGAGCGGGCGTCGGCGCTCTTCCGGAACATCCCCTCGCCGGAGCAGGGCGCGTCGAGCACGACGAGGTCGAACGCGGGGCCCCAGGCCGCGGCCAGCGCCGCCGGCGCTTCGTTCGCGATGATCGTGCCCCGTGCGCCCCAGCGCTCGAGGTTGCGGCCCAGGGCCTCGACCCGGGTCGGGTGGATGTCGTTGGCGACGAGCACCCCGCGACCGTCGAGCAGCGAGGCGAGGTGCGTCGCCTTGCCGCCCGGAGCCGCGGCGAGGTCGATCGCCCAGGGGGCCTCGCCGGAGGCGTCGTCGCCGTCGTCGATCACGTCGAGCACGTCGCGCACGCTCTCGACGACCGCCATCGCCGCGGGATCCTGGAGGTAGTAGGCGCCGGCCTCGTGCAGCGGGTGACGTCCCGCCGGCACGCCGCGGGGCTCGGCGCCGAGGACGTGCCCGTCGGGCGCCCAGGGGACGTCGGCGAGATCCCACCCCGTCGCCTGCTGCAGGGCAGCGCCATCGATCCGGCGCGGGTGGCGGCGCAGCCCCCGCACCGGCGCGTCCGCGAGCGCGTCCGCGAGCTCGCCGGCCTCCGCCGCGCCGAGGTCGTCGGTCAGGCGTTCGCGAAACGCGTCGGGGAGGGGCGGAAGGGGAGCGGACACGGGCGCGACGATAGCAGCCGCCGGCGCCTGCGGGGCGCGCCGCGGCCGACGGTAGACTGACCGCCGTGAAGATCCTGCACACCGCCGACTGGCACGCCGGACGGAGCCTGCACGGCACCGACCGCACGCCGGAGATCCGCGACGCGCTCGACGAGATCGCCGAGCTCGCCAAGCAGGAGGCGGTCGACCTGATCGCCGTCGCCGGCGACCTGTTCGACACGAAGAACCCGTCCGCCGACGCCGAGGCCGCCGTGTACGGGTTCTTCCGCGACACCGGCGCGGCGGGGATCCCCAGCGTGGTGATCGCCGGGAACCACGACTCGGGGGCGCGGCTCGACGCGGTCGCGTCGCTGCTCCAGCTCGCCTCGGTGCACGTCGTCGGGCTGCCGCGCGTCGCCGGCGACGGCGGCACCTTCGACCTCGAGCTCGGCGGCGAGCGCGTGCGCGTCGCGGCGCTCCCGTTCGTGAGCGAGCGGCGTCTGGTGCGTGCCACGCAAGTCCTGCACGAGGACCTCGGCGAGCAGCGGGCGAGCTACCGCAGCTCGATGCGGCAGCTGATCGCCAACCTGACCGCCGGCTTCGGCCCCGACGCGATCAACCTGCTGATGATGCACACCACTCTCGAGGGCGCCACGCTGGCGAACTCCGAATACGCCTTCCACGCCAGCGAGACCTACACCATCGACGCCGATCCGATCCCGATGTCGACCTCCTACGTCGCCCTTGGGCACATCCACAAGCCGCAGCCGATCCAGGGGCTCGCCGAGCACATGGGTCGGTACAGCGGGAGTCCGCTGCAGCTCGACTTCGGCGAGCAGGGCGATGCGAAGTACGTCTACGTCGTCGACGCCCGGGCAGGCCGGGCCACCGAACTCGTGCGCGAGCACCGCATCGAGGCCGGCAAGCGGCTGAAGCAGGTTCGGCTCGATCCCGAGGCCCTCGAACGGCGCAGCGCGGAGCTGGCGGACTGGCGGGGGTGGCTCAAGATCCGCCTGCTCCTCGACCGGCCCCGACCGGGGCTCAAGGAGCGGATCCGGGCCGACCTCCCCAACGTGCTGAGCGTCGAGACGGTGCTGCCCGAGATCGACGACGGCGACACGGCGACGGTCGATGCCGCCGCGATCGACGTGCTGGACGCCTACCGGCGCTACGTCGCGGAGACCCGCGGCGAAGCGCCGCCCGAGCTGACGCAGGCCTTCCGCGACCTGTGGGACGCGGAGCTGGAGGGCGGCGCGTGATCCCGCTTCGGCTCGAGCTGCGCGGGTTCACCTGCTTCCGACGCCCCACCACGGTCGACTTCAGCGATCTCGAGGCCGATCTGTTCGCGATCTCCGGGCCCACCGGATCGGGCAAGTCGACGCTGCTCGACGCGATGACCTACGCGCTCTACGGGCAGACGGCGCGGTTGGGCGGTACCGGCGTGCGCGACGCCCTGGTGAGCCCGGGGAGCGACGAGATGGCGGTGCAGCTGACCTTCGAGGCCGACGGCGGGACGTACCGGGTGACCCGGGCCGTCACCGTGCGGCCGTCGGGTCCCGCCACCGACATCCGCCTCGAGCACCTGCAGCCGGACGGCTCGTTCCGGTCGATGCCCGAGGGCGAGAAGATCCGTTCGGCCAACGACGCCCTCGAGCGCATCGTCGGCCTCGACTACAGCGGCTTCAGCCGCGCCGTGCTGCTGCCGCAGGGAGCCTTCGACGAGTTCCTGCGGGGCGACGCCGGCGAGCGTCGCCGGCTGCTCACGCGCCTGCTCGGACTCGATACCGTCGAACGGGTCGGGCGCCGGGCCCACGAGGCCGCGAAGGAGGCCGAGCGGACGGTGGCGGGCATCGACACGCGCCTCGCCGAGGACTACGCCGGGGCCACGCCGGGGCGCCGCCGCGAGGTCGCCGACGAGCTGGCGCGGCACCGAAGCGAGATCGACGAGCTCGACGCGACGCTCGCGACGCTGGACGAGGAGCTGACCGTGCTGGAGCGCCGCAAGGCCGCCGACGCGGCGCGGCGCAACGCGACCGAAGCGCTCGCCGGACTCGAGGCCGCGCGCGAGGAGCAGGAGGCCCGGGTCCGCCGACTGCAGGCCGCGGAACGGGCCGAGGCGGTGGCCCCCCACCTCGATGCCGAAGCGAAGGCGGGGACGCGCCGGTCGGCGCTTGCCGAGCGGGCCGCTTCCCTCGCCGAGGCCAAGGCCGCGGCCGCAGAGGCCGCCGACGCGGCGCGCGCCCGTCGGAGCGAGGCCCGGACCGCCCGCGAAGCCCGCGAGGACGCCATCGGGCGCGAGCTCGAGGCGCTCGCCGCGGTGCGGCCGCGCGCCGAGCGCCTCGAGCGGATCCGGAGCGGCCTCGAGGGCACGCCGTCGACGACCGAGCTCGCGGCCGCGGCCGACGGTTCGCCCTTCGACGACGAGGCGTTCGCGGCGCTCGAAGCCGGCTTGCGAACGCTCCCCGCGCTGCGCCGCAGCCACGCCGCCGTCGGTCGCGCCGACCGCCGGGTCGAGACGGCCGAGGTCGCCTACGAGGCCGCCACCGAAGCGCTGGATACCGCTGCGTCGACGCTCGCCGAGACGCTGGAGCAGGGGAAGCGGGCGCGCGCCCGCCTCGACGAGGCCGAGGCGGCGCTGCTGGCGGCCCAGCGCGAGGACCACGCCGCCGCCCTCCGGGCGGACCTCGCCGCCAGCGATCCGTGCCCCGTCTGCGGCCAGCCGGTGGGCGACCTGCCGCATGGCGAGGGGCCCGATCTCGAGGCGGCGCGCGCCGTGGTGGCTCGGCGTACCGACGAGCGGGAGGCGCTCGCCACCCGCTACCAGCAGGCGCAGAAGTCGCACGCCTCCGCCGAGGCCGCCCGTGCGTCGGCGGCGACCGAGCGCGACCGTGCCCGCGAGGCGGCGCACGAGGCGCGGAGCGCGTGGGCCGAGGCGGTCGACGCCTTCCCGGCCCCGCTGGACCCCGACCTCCGTGCCGCCGGCCGCGAGGACGGTCGTGCCGACGATCGCCCCTCCGAGGCGCCGGAC
>CBDUCW010000123.1:0-6815 GCA_965365745.1 uncultured Trueperaceae bacterium | reverse complement strand
GGCAGCCGGGTGAGCGCGGACAGCGTCGCGAAGCCGCCGAACGATCCGCCGAACACCGCGACACGCGCGTCGTCCACCCACGGCTGCGCCCGCAACCACAGCGCGGCGTGCTCGATGTCGCGCAGTTCGCCGCCGCCCCAGTCGCGGTGGATGAGCTCCTGGTACGTGATGCCGTAGCCGTAGGAGCCCCGGATGTTGGGCGCCAACACGCCGATCCCGCGCGACAGCAGGAACTGGTAGAGCCCGGTGTAGGCGTAGCCGGGTCGCTCCTGGTCTTCGGGGCCCCCGTGGATCGAGAGCACCATCGGGTGGGGTCCCTCGCCCTCCGGTCGATACAGCCACGCCGGGATGTCGCGATCGAACGAGGGGTAGCGGATCGGCTCGGGGATCGCCAGCCGCGCCGGATCGATCCCCCCGAGCATCGACTGCTCGAGCGCGCGGGGCGGGAGCGGGTCCGGCGCTGCGTCGTCGAGGGCCAGGTCGATCTCGACGAGGTTCGCCGCTTCGGTCGGCCGGGCGAGCACGAGCGCGGCGCGCTCGCCCATCGGGTGCAGCGCCAGCTGGGCGATCACGCCGAGGCCGAGGTCGGGCGTCCGGACGTCCTCGCCGCGGGTCAGGTCGTACGCCACGACGCGGCTGGCCCCGTCGACGTTCTCGGCCGCCACCGCGACCCGTCCGTCGCGACTCACCACCACGTCCTCCACGTCGCGATCGGGGGCGTGGACCGTGCGCCACGCCCGATCCTCGAGCCGGTAGACCGCCAGCGCGGCGAATTCGCGCCCGGCGTTGGTGCGGAGGTAGAAGCCGCTCGAGTCGCGCAACCATGGACCGGGCCAGTAGATCTCGTTCCCCTCGTGCGCGGTGCACAGCGTCGCCTCGCCGGAGTCGAGATCGACCAGATGGAGGTCCTGGTCGGTGTTGCCGCGCACGTCGAGGACCACCAACCAGCGCCCGTCGGGCGACACCTCGACGGCGTAGTAGAGTCCGCCCGTCATCAGGCGCCGCTTGTCACCGGTCGTGGGATCGAGCAGGAACGCATCGACCTCGGTCGGCTCGCGGTCGTTGCCGGACGCGACGATCCGGTCGCCGTCCGGCGTCCACCCGGCCAGCCCGTACTGCACGTCGGGATCGTCGGTGATCTGGACGGGCCAGTCGGCCCGTCCGCTCTCGGGGTCGACGTCGACCACGAAGATCTGGTGCATCTCGTCGCCGTGGCGATCGGCCGCGAACGCGATGCGCTCGCCGGAAGGGTGCCAGGCGAAGTCCGTGACGCGGCGTTCGTCGAAGGCGGTGAGCTGCCGCGCGAATCCGCCGCCGACGGGCAGGCGCCACAGGTTGTGCTGCCCGCTGGTGTTCGCGAGGTACGCGAGCCAGCGCCCGTCGGGGCTGTAGCCGACGGTCCCGAACAGGCGGATCGCGGCGAAGCGTTCGAACGACGGAGCCGATCGTTGCGGGATGGAGGCCATGGCAATCCCTTCGATGCGTTCCTTCGGCACTGCGGAGTTCGCCGACGATACCCGGCGGCGCTCGAACGCGCGGCGCGTGGACTCGGGTGGCCGCTCCCCGAGCGCCGAGCGCGTCGAACCGGCGGGGCGGCAACGCGCGGATGCGAGCGTCGGCCTCGCCTACGAACGGTCGTCGGGGGCGGCCCGGTCCGGACCCACCCGCGCCATGTCGACCCCGCCCGGATGGCTGCGAAGCGGCGGCAACCCGACCGGCGTGCGGCGCGCCGGGACCCACCGGAGCGCCCGGGCGCGCAGCTCCAGCGCACCGACGACCGCTCTCCGGACCCAGGTGGGGGGCGGCTCGAGGCCGAAGGCGCGCAGCATCGGCGGGTCGAAGAGCGCGTGCACCGCCTGCGCCCCGAGGCGGCTCGACGGGGGCAACGGGCCCCACGACAGGAACATCTCGATGCAGGCGTCGAGCAGCGCGCGATTGGCCGGGTCGTAGGCGAAGGTGCGCGCTTCGTAGGCGCGGCTCCAGGAATCCATCGCCGCCAGACTGTCGGGGATGCCCTCGATCGACATGCGCCGCCCCACCTCGCGCCAGAAGAAGAACGACGCCTGGCGCTCGTGTTCGTGCAGCGGCCGCCAGCCGAAGCGCTCGTTCCAGCGGATCGGCTCGAGCGCGAACAGCGTAAGCGTGTAGAGATACGCCTCGTTGCTGGCGCCGGGCGCGAAGCGCCGGTGGATCTGGTTCATGCGTCGCAGCGCGGCGCGACCGACCTCGCTCGAATAGCCTTCGAGGCCGAGCGTGCCCATGATCGCGACCGTGTCGTCGTAGCGCTTCTGCGCACGCTCCGTGAACTCGCCCGTCGCGTGCATCAGCCGCGACGCCTCGGGATCGCAGAACGTCCGCAGCATCGCCAGCCCGAGCGCCTGGCGCGTGTCCCACGGGAAGTCCACGCCGCTCGACAGCCGGCCGATCCGCTCGTGATCGGTGGCGGGGTCGAGCGCGCGGATCTCGGGGAGGACGTGCGAGCGGCGCATGCCTGCAGGCTAGCCGAGCGAACCGTCGAGACCGTAGGCCGGGGACCGGACGCGGTGCAGGGAGCGCCCCCGCCGACGGCGATCGGCGCATCGACGCGCGCCGCCGGGCGCGGCGTCCCGGGACGCCCCCCTGACGATCGCCCCTGGTGCCCGGGACGCATCGGCCACGAAACTCGAGGCACGAACGGGAAAGGAGACCCCCATGACCACCGCCCTCGCAAGCCGCGAAGCCCCGACCGCCCCCGCGCCTTCGATCTCGCCCTCGCCCTCGACCCCCGCCGCCGTCCGCACGGACGATCGAATCGACGCGCCCGCCTCCGCCGGCATCGGCACCGGCGTCGGCATGCTCGCCGCACGCCTCTTCGGGTTCCTCGTCGTGGTCGGCGCGCTGGCGGCGGCGATGGGCGGTTGGCTCCTCGTCCTGATGTGAGCCGACCGACGCGAAGCGCAGCGCGATGAGCGAGAACGCGGCGCCGCGTGGCGGGGTACCCTCGACCGCACCTTCCCCCGCCTCAGGAGCCCCGTTCGTGCCATCGCTCGCCGAAACCCAGGACATCCGCTTCTGCACCACGCCCGACGGCGTGCGCCTGGCCTATGCCGTCAGCGGAACGGGGCCCCCGCTGGTCAAGACGGCCCACTGGATGAGCCACATCGAATACGACTGGGACAGCCCCGTCTGGCGCTCGTGGCTGGCGTTCCTGTCGGCGGGCCGCACCCTGATCCGGTTCGACCCGCGCGGCTGCGGTCTCTCCGAGCGCGATGTCGGCGAGGTCTCGCTGGCGGGGTGGCGCACCGACCTGGAGACGGTCGTGGACCACGCCGGCCTCGAGCGCTACGAGCTCCTCGGCATGTCGCAGGGCGGGCCCGTCGCGATCGACCATGCCGTGCGCCACGCCGATCGCGTCGAGAAGCTCGTCTTCTACGGGAGCTACGCGCGCGGGCGCGATCGGCGCGGGCTCCCCGAAACCGAAAAGCGCGTCTCCGAGGCGATGCGCCAGCTGATCCTGAGCGGCTGGGGTCGCGAGAACGCCGCCTTCCGTCAGATCTTCACCTCGCTGCTCCTCCCCGGCGGCGCTCCCGAGCAGATCGACTGGTACAACGACCTCCAGCGCCTGTCGGCCACGCCCGAGATGGCGGTGCGCATGGTCGAGGCGATGGACGTCATCGACGTGACCCACCTCGCCGGCGAGATCCGCACGCCCACGCTCGTCGTGCACGCCCGCGGCGACGCGCGCATCCCGGCGTCCGAAGGGCGTCTGCTCGCCTCGTTGATTCCGGGCGCGAGATTCGTCGCGCTCGACAGCGCCAACCACGTCCTGCTCGAGGACGAGCCGGCCTGGTCCACGTTCACGTCCGTCGTCGCGGACTTCCTGGACCTCCCCGCACCGACGGCCGCCGGGGGAGCTCCGAGCGACGCTGCCCTCGAGGACCTCACCGAGCGGGAGCGCGACGTCCTCGCGCTGCTCGCCGAAGGCATGACGAACAAGGCGATCGCCCGGGAGCTCGGCCTCAGCCCCAAGACCGTGCGCAACTACGTCTCGACCGTGCTGTCGAAGCTCGACGTCGACACCCGCACCGAGGCCGCGGCGGTGGCGCTCCGCGCCGACCCGGGCGCCTAGGCACGCCGCGCGAACTGGGGGCGGCGAGCTCCCGGGCGACGGCCGCGACCGGCCCGCCCGGCAGCGTCACCGACGGGCGCCGAAGAGGACATTCCTCCCGAGCCGACGTACTACGCTCGACGCGAGACCCACGTTGAGGAGGCTCCCATGTCCCGCATTCTGATCCTCACCGCCTCGATGGAAGGGCAGACCCGCAAGATCGGCGAGTTCCTCGCGAACGCGCTGCGCGAGGACGGCCACGACATCGACGTCATCGCGCTCGAGGACCACCCGCCCATCGTCGGCTACGACGCGGTCCTCGTGGGCGCGTCGGTGCACGTCGGCCACTACCCCAGGCCGCTCGTGGAGTTCCTCGACGCCAACACCGACCTGCTCGAGGACGTGCCGAACGGATTCTTCTCGGTGGGGCTCGGCGCGCTGCAGACCGACGAAGAGAGCGCCCGCGAGACCGCCGAGACGATCGACGCCTTCCTCGACGAGCTCGGCTGGCGCCCGCACGCGGTGACGGCCTTCGCCGGCGCCCTCCGCTACACCGCCTACGGCCCGCTCAAGACGCTGCTGATGACGCGGATCGCACGGCAGGAGGGGCTGCAGACCGACACCTCCCAGGACTGGGAGTACACCGACTGGATCGAGGTCGACGCCTTCGCGCGCCGCTTCGCCGAGCTGCTCTAGGCGCCGGCGGCCGCGTCGTTCTCCCACACGATCAGCGTGGCCCAATCGTCGGAGGCGCTGTCTTCGAGGTAGCCCTCGAGCAGGCCCCACACCTCGAAGCCGTGGCGCATCTGGAACGTCAGCGTGGGGTCGGTGAGCTCGCCGGCCACGACCTTCTCGACGTACTGCGGCACGGACATCGAGCCGCGGTGGTCGGCGTAGCCGGGAATCACCCCGCCGGCGACGATCCCCCGCTTGCGGTGCCGCCGCACCACGTCCTTGCGCGCGGCGTACAGGCGCCCGCCGATGCCGAGGCCGCGGTAGTCGGGGTGCACGCTGATGTCGCCGCCGTAGTACCAGTCGCCGTCGGGGTCGTGGTTCGTGTAGAAGCCGCCGGCGATGATGTCCTGGAAGGTGTGGCCCGGGTCCGAGAAGTCGAAATCGGTGAAGAAGCCGCTGCCGAGCCCCACCACCCGGTCCGCGTCGAGCTCCTCGCCCGCCGGGCCGTGACGCACGAGCGCCACGACGTCGCCTTCGGCGAAGATCTCGTAGTGGCTCGCGAAGTGCTCGGCGGTCATCAGCTCGTGCGCGCCGAGCGTGGGGAAGGCGATCCGCTGCAGCTCCTCGAGCGCCTCGAAGTGCTCGGGCGCGAGGGTCTCGATGCGCAGCCCCGACCGGATGCGCTTGCGGATCTCGGGCGGCGGACGGCTCATGCCGGGGGTGGTGGGTTCTATGGGGTCGGCGCGTTAGCCTCCTCGTCGAAGCCGAAGCGCTGGTAGGCGCCTTCGGACGGCATCCCGCGCACGGCCCAGAACTCGCGTGTCCGCGGGTTGGCGACGACGGCGCCGCAGGTGCCCACGAAGTGGGGCGGCTGCCCGCGGTAGCAGATCGCGTCGTCGTCGCGGGTCAGCGCCTTCAGGTCGTCGACGGTGACGTCGGTGGCGTCGTCGAGCAGCGCGTGGCCGCGAGCCAGGCGAGCCTCGCTCGAGCCCTGGCTGATCGGGTCCCGCTGCCGCGCGACCGCGTCCACCGAGGGCACGATGCAGTGGTTCGTGTGCACGAGCGGGTCGAGTTCGAGCGGCGTCACGTGCATCCGCGTCGTGGCCGCCTCGACGTTGGCGCCGTTCCCATCGGCGTCGAGCACCAGGTAGTTGTGGGCGCCCGCCAGCGGGGCCCGCTCGAGCGCGTCCAAGGCTCCGTCGAGCGTCCGCTCGGTCAGCATCTCGCGCACGACGAAGGGCCAGGTGACGCCCACGGCAGCGTCGCCGCCGAGGAGGTTGTTGATCCCGACGGTGAGCCCGTGCGCGTTCATCCCGACCATGCCCAGGCAGCCCGCGGTCGTGAAGGCGTAGAACGGCACGCCGTCGTCGGGCTCCCCCTGCAGCAGAACGACGTGCTCGGTCGAGCTCTCGTGCATGTCCCAGGTCTGCGCGAACAGCGCGCTCCCCTCCGCCGCGCGCGATCCCGGCACGAGCACCGCGGTGCAGTCGTCCGAGCCGACCGGCACCACGGGCTGCGCCTCCCCCGGAGCGCCCACCGCGAACACGAGGTCGATGAAGTCGGTGAAGCCGCCGGCGACGATCAGTTCGGCCGGTTCGAGATCGGTCGCCTCGGCCATGCCGAGGAGCTCCTCGAACAGCCGCGGGCTGTAGTCGGCGTGGGCGTCGAGGCAGGAGGCCGCGAGCTCGAGCACCCGGTCGCGCGGGATCGACCGGCCGGTCCAGACCGGACCGCCGGCCTTCGCGACCCGCTCGGCCGCATAGGCGCGGATGGCCTCGCGACGCGCGGCGCCGTGGGCGCGGCCCATGGCGCGCGGCGTGCCGCGAAGGGGCAGGAGGGGGATGTCCATGACTCCGCGAGTCTAGCAGCGGCTCTCGTTGTGGGAATCCTGTCAGACGGCGAGCCCTATCCTTGCTGCGCACAAGGAGTACCCCACCCCATTCGGGTCGTCCATCGGCTCGATGGCGCCCTCGATCGCGTTGGAGGTCCACGTTATGAAGTCCGTCCTTACCCGACTCGCACTCGCGCTCGCACTCGCGTTCGTCGGGGCGGC
>CBDUCW010000122.1:0-6821 GCA_965365745.1 uncultured Trueperaceae bacterium | reverse complement strand
CGAGTTCGATGCAATCGAGAGCGCAGTCGCCGCAGGAGTTGCCTTTGCCGTGGCTGCGGGCAACGACAACGACGATGCGCGCAACTACAGTCCAGCGAAGTTTGCAAACGCCCTCACGGTTTCGGCGCTCGCCGACTTCGACGGGGTGCCCGGCGGCAACGGATCGTCTACCTGCCGGACCGACGAGGACGATACGCTGGCGAACTTCTCGAACTGGGGTCCGGCCGTCGACATCGCCGCCCCGGGTGTGTGCATCCTCTCGACCTTCCCCATCGAGCAGGGCGAGTACGGCACGATCAGCGGGACGAGCATGGCCTCGCCCCACGTGGCAGGCGCTCTGGCCGTCCTCGCGAGCACGTCGCCGCCTGCGGGCCGCAATGACGTCTTCGGCTTGTACGACGCGCTCACGACAATGGGCAACACCGATTGGGTGGACGACTCGGGCGACAACGACAAGGAGCCGCTGCTCGACATGGGTGGCGGTGCGGTCAACAGCGCCCCCGTCGTCGACATCGCGGCGCCGCTGGACGGGGCGAAGTTCACGTCGGGCGATGGGATCACGCTCTCGGGGACCGCGAATGACGCGGAAGATGGCGGCATCACAGCACGCATCGTGTGGGAGTCCGATCTCGATGGCCCGATCGGTAGCGGGGGCTCGGTCACAACGACCACAATCGCACCGCTGTCCGACGGGACGCACGAGATCACGGCCTCGGCGACCGACGACGGCGGCCGAACGGGCACGGCGTCGATCGTCATCACCGTGGGCACGGTGAGCGACCCGGAGCCGACGGCGATCACCCTCGGTGTGACGCTCGGCGACAAGAAGCAGGGGACCACCCCGGTCACGCTGACGTGGTCGGGCGCGGTCAGCGACCCCGTCGAGGTACACATCGGCGGCTCCCTGTACGAGACGCAGGACAACGATGGGCAACACACCTACAGGGTTCGCGGTGGCGGCACCTATACGTTCGAGATCTGCGAAACGGGCGGTGCGCCCTGCTCGAACGCTGAGACCGTGTCGTTCTAGACGAAACAAGCTGAACGCCCACGCGCCTGCGCTCGATCGAGCGCAGGCGCGTCGTTTGGCCCACCGCTTCGTTCAATCCGACGCCGACGCCCCCTCCACCGCCAACTCCGACGCTTCCGCGGCCCGCGCCGCCTCGTCCGACACCCGCTCCGGCTCGTACCGCCGCCGCTCGAACCGGTAGAACGCGGCCGGCACGACGAACAGCGTCAGGAACGTCGAGCTCACGACGCCGCCGAGGATCACGAAGCCGAGCGGCCGCCGGAACTCGGAGCCGTCGCCGAGCCCGAGCAGCAGCGGAAGGCTGATGATCAGCACGGTGAGCGCGGTCATGAGGATCGGGCGCAGGCGGAGCCGGCCCGCGCGCACCAGCGCGCCCTTGAGCGTCTCGCCCTCCTCGAACTGCTGCACGACCACGTCGAGCAGCAGGATGGCGTTCTTGGTGACGAGGCCGATCAGGATCACCACCCCGAGCACGCTGATCACGTCGAGCGCCTGGCCCGTGAACCAGAAGATCCAGAAGGCGCCGACCAGGGCGAGCGGCACGGTGAGGAGCAGGTAGAAGGGGTAGCGGAAGCTGTTGAACTGGCTGGCGATCACCAGGTAGTTGAGCAGCAGCGCCAACGCGAAGGCGATCGGTCCGTAGAAGACCAGGTCGCCGAGCAGGTCGGGACCGACGCCGGTCCCGACCGACACGCGGTCATCGGTGATGCCGGCGGTGCGGAAGGCCTCTTCGATCTGCGCGCGCACCTGGAACTGCCCCGGCGAGTTCGCGGTGAGGTCTCCGATCAGGGTCGCGACGTAGGCCTGGTTCGAGCGGTCGATCGAGAGCGGTGCCTGCTGCACGCGGAACGTGCCCAGGGCATCGAGCGGCAGGAAGCCCTGCAGCGCGGGCGCGAAGATCGGCAGCGACAGCAGCGTCTGCTCGTCGCGGACCCGGGCCGGATCGATCTTGACCAGCACCGGGACCTCGCGCCCGCCGTCGCGCACCTCGGCGGCGCGGATGCCCACGTTGTAGGCGCGCAGCGTCGTGGCGATGTCGTTGGGCGTGAGGCCCGTGCCCGACAGTGCCGAACGATCGATCGCGAAGACGCGCTCCGACACGCTGCCCTCGAGCGACGAGCCCACGTTGCGAAGGAACGGGTTGTCGCGCATCACCTCGCGCGCCGCGAGATCGCGCTCCCGAAGCAACTCGAGGTCGGTGGAGATGAGCGTCAGCTCGACACCCGTCTCGACCGGAACGGCCCCGCCGTCGTCGCTGCCGACTTCGATCTGCGCTTCGGGCGCGATCTGCTCGACGATCGCCTCGAGTTGCGGCCGGATCGCGTCCGAGATCTCGAACGACGATCGCTTGCGATCGCCGAGGTCGGTGAGTTCGACCAAGATCGTCGCTTGCTGGGCGTTGCTGTTGCCGAGCAGGCCGCCGGAGCCGATGTTCGCCAGGACGGCGGCCGCCTCGGGCAGCGCGCGGAGCTCGCGCTCGACCCGCGAGGCGACCTCGTCGGTGCGGTCGAGGCTGGTGCCGGGCGGCATCACGATGTCCACGGCGACGATGCCCGCGTCGGTTTCCGACACGAAGTTGAACTGGATGCGCGGGAAGACCCACCCGAGGCTCGCCACGAGGAGCCCGGCGACGACGAGGACGAGGGTGCTCCGATCGAGCAGCGTTGCGAGCGCCGAGGCGTAGCCCTCGCGAACGCGGTCGATGAAGCCGCTGGTCGCATCGTGCGCGACCCGCAGCACGCCACCGAGCGTGCCGGCCACGCCGAGAAGGAGCCAACGCAGCGGCGCGAGCAGGAGCGGCAGCAGCGCGACGAGCGCGAGCACGGCCACGCCGGCCGCCCCCGCCCAGAGCGCCTGCTCGAATCCTCCCAGCCCCTCCGCGAAGGCGGGCGTCTGCAGGAGCGGCGCGACCGCGTCCGCGGCGCCGGCCGGAAGGTCGTCGGCGTCGATGCCTTGCAGCGAGACGACCCCCCAGGCCGCAGCGGCGGCTGCCAGCGCGCCGAGCCACCACCAGCGCCGGCGGCGCCACAGCGACGTCGTCGCGCGGGCGTCGTCTGCGAAGCGGGTCCAGGCGCGCAGCCCCTCGAGCGGACGCGGCGGGAGCGGGTTCGGCATGTAGGCGAGGCGAACGGTGAGAAAGAACATCGCCTCGAAGTAGCTGACGAAGATCGTCGCGGCGAGCGACAACCCGAACTGGCTGAAGAACTGGCCGATGACGCCGGGCAGGAAAGCGATCGGCAGGAACACCGCCAGCAGCGAGAGGGTGGCGGTGAGCACCGCGACCGACACTTCGCCGGCCCCCTTGAACACCGCCTCCTTCTTGTCGTAGCCCATCGCCACGTAGCGGTCGATGTTCTCGGCGATCACGATGCTGTCGTCGACGACCAGGCCCACCGCGACCGTGATCGCGAGGAGGGTGATGACGTTGAAGCTGAATCCCAGCAGGCCGAAGATGATGACTGCGCCGGTGATCGTGATCGGGATGGCGAGCACCACGCTGAAGGTGCTTCCCAGTCGCCCTACGAACAGGAGCACGATGAGCGCAACCGCGACGATCGCCAGCGACGTCTCCCGCAGCGTGTCGAAGACGGAGTTCTCGATGAACACGGTGGTGTCGCCGACGATGCGCAGATCGAAGCCCTCGGGCAGGGCGATGTCGTCGAGCGCGGCGCGCAGGTTTCTCGCGGTCGCGACGGAGTTGGCGCCGGACACCTTGCGCACCTCGAGGATCACGGCGGGCTCGCCGTCGAGGCGCGTGTAGGTCTCGGCCTCGGTGCGCGAGTCGCGCACCACGGCGACGTCGGCGACGCGCAGGCCGCGGGCCGGATCGACGACGGAGTCGGCGATGTCGCCCGCCGACTCGGGCGTGCTGCGAACCGAGAGGAGGATGCGTTCGTCGCCCAGTTCGAGCGATCCGGCCGGCACCACGACGCTCGAGGCGCGGATCGCGCCCGCCACCTGGGCGGGCGTGAGGCCGAAGGCGGTGAGCTGGCCCGGGTCGAGCAGCACCTGCACCTCGCGCTCGACCGGACCCACCACGGCGACGTCGGCCACGCCCTCGATCTGCTGCAGCGGAGCCTCGACGGTCTCCTCGGCCACGCGCTGCAGCTCGACGAGGTCGACGCCGGGGGCGCGCAGGGCGAGGTTCAGGATCGGCTCGTCGGCGGGGTCGAACTTCTGGATGACGGGCGTGCTCGCGTCCTCGGGGAGCGCGTCGCCGAGCGCGTCGACCCGCTGCTGCACTTCGGTCGCGGCTTGGTCGACCTCGGTGCCGTAGTTGAACTGGGCGATGACGAAGCTGAACCCCTCGCCGCTGAAGCTGACGATGTCGCTGATGCCGGGGATCGTGGCGATGGCGTCCTCGATCGGTTCCGACAGCTGCTCGGCCGTCTCGGCGGAGCCGGCGCCGGGATACGTCGTGTTGACCGCCACGACCGGGAACTCGAACTCGGGCAGGAGGTCGACGCCGAGGCGAGCGGCCGCCGAGAGGCCGAAGAACACGATCGCTGCGAAGATCGCGATCGAGAAGACGTAGCGCTCGACGAAGAAGCGGATCAGCCGGTTCACGGGGCGGCGTCTCCGGGGAGGGCTCCCGTGGCCGGACCGCGCTCGCTGATCCGGACGCGGGTGTCGTCGCGGACGTCGAGCGGCCGCGGACTGACGACGAGGTCGCCGGGCTCGAGCCCCTCGACGATCGCGCTGGCGCCCGACTCGGCCACGACCTGCACGGGGGTGCGCACCGCGCGCTCACCGTCGCTGTCGACCACGAACACGAAGGTCTGGCCCGACTCGGCGCTGAGCGCACCGGACGGCACGCGCAGCCCGTTTCCGAGGGCGACGTCGTAGCGGAGTTCGGCGACCGAGCCGATCGGAATGGGATTCTCGGCGGGGACGAGATCGAGCACCAGCGTCACCTGCCGCGGCTGTTCGGGCGTACGCTCGACGCGGGCGACGCGGCTGGCGTAGTCGAGCCCGCCGTAGCGCAGCCACAGGGTGTCGCGCTGCTGCAGCACCTGGGCGTCCTCGGGCGAGACGCGCACCGTGGCGACGAGTTCGTCGAGGGTGACGAGTTGGAACACGGGCGATCCTGCGCCCACGAACTCGCCCTCTTCGACGAAGAGCGTGGCGACCTCGCCGGCGAACGGCGCCGCGATGCGCGCCTCGGACAGCGCGTTGCGCGCCTGGTCGGCTTGGGTGCGCGCCTGGTCGAGCTGGAGCTCGAGCAGGCGGAGGTCCTCGGTCGAGGCCCGCTCGGCCCGCGTGAGGGCGTCCCGGGCCTGCAGCACCGCGCTGCGCGCCTGCTCGAGCTGGGCTTCGGCCCCGAGCACGTCGACCCGCGCGACGCCGCCCGCGTCGAACAGGCGCTGCGCCTCGGCGTAGCGATCCTCGGCCACGCGCAGGTTCGCCTCGGCGCTGCGCATCTGGGCGCGCAGTTGCTCGAGGCTCGATTCGGTGCGGCGGCGCGAGCTCTCGAGGTTCACGCCGGCCGAGTCGACGGCCAGTTCGGCATTGCGCAGCTGCGAGCGGAGTTGGTCGTCGTCGAGTTCGAGCACGACCTGGCCGGCGTCCACGCGACTGCCGGCGCGCACGAGCACGCGCTCGACCCGGCCGCTGGCGCCGGAGGCCACGCGGCTGGCCTTGGCCGCGGCGACGCTGGCGGAGGTGCGCCGCTGCGCCGTGAGGTCGCCGGTCCCGATCGGCACGACGCGTACGGCGCGGGCGGGCTCGGGGCTCGGGGACGTACCCTCGGCTGCAGCGGGGGCGGCGGGCGCCCCGTCCGAGGCGCCGTCGGCCGCACCGTTCCCGCCTCCGCAGGCGGTCAGGCCCACGGTGAGGAGCAGCGCGGCGAGCCCTAGGCCGACGCGGCGCAGCCCGCGGGCCGCTCGGCGCGCCGCGCCTCGGCGGGCGATCGGACCGAGGTCGGCGGCGGACGCCGTGCCGGTCGAGGCCCTAGAACGCATCGAGCCCCTCCAATCCGATGCCCGTGCCGGCCTGGAACTCGAGCAGGGCCGTCAGCAGATCGTGGCGGGCCTGGGCGCGGGCGAGCTCGGCCTGCTCCCGTTGGAGTTCGCTCTGGCGGAAGGCGATGTCGGAGATCAGCCCGGCTTCGAGGCGCTGGCGCTCGAGCTCGGTGCGCTCGGCCGCGATGCGCGCGGCGTCGCGTGCGACGTCCCAGCGGTCGAGGGCCCCGTCGACGCGGTTGCGCAGCGAGCGGGCCTGGAGGATCAGGCCGCGGCGGGCTTCGGCGACGGCGGTCTCGGCCTGTTCGACCTGAAGGTCGGCCTGATCGATCTGGGCCTGCGCCGCGAAGCTCGGGTCGAGCAGGTCGCGCCCGACGCGCGCGAGTTCGAGCCCGTGGAGCGCCTGCAGGAAGCGCGGGGAGCGGTCGAGCGACGCCTCGAGCTCGGCATCGTCGGGCAGGTCGTCGAGCGCTTGCACGAGAAGGGCGTCGTCGAGCGGAGCGACCGTGGCGACGTTCACGCCGAGCAGCGAGCCGAGGCTCGCGAAGGCGAGGTCGCGCCCCTGCCGGGCCGCGGCGAGCGAGCCGTCGGCGTCCGCGAGGTCGTTCTCGGCCGTCTGCACGTCGAGCGCCGTGGCGCTGCCGCGGTCGGCCCGGATGCGGGCGATCTCGACGCTGCGCGCCGCCAGGTCGCGACCGCTGCGGGCCAGTGCGAGTTGGCGCTCGGCGGCGGCGGCCTGTACGTAGGCGCTCCCGATCTCGGCGTACGCGTCGAAGCGGGCGACGACGAGTTCGCGCTGCGTCCGCTCGGCGGCCTGCTCGGCCTGGAGC
>CBDUCW010000121.1:0-6839 GCA_965365745.1 uncultured Trueperaceae bacterium | reverse complement strand
CCGGCTTCGGCGCCGGACTCTTCACGGGCTTCGTCCGCGTCGCTGCGTGTGTCGCTGCCCGTGTCGTCGTCGGCCTCGGCCGGGGCATCGGTCGCCGGGTCGCCCGCGGCTCGGGCGCCGCCACCGTCGGCTGTGCTCCCCGCGCGGAACGGGTTCGTCGGCGGAGGGCCGGCCGGCGACGGGTCGGCGCCTTCGGCAGCGGGCGCAGACGGGCCGTTCGGCGCGGCGCCCGACCGGGAAGACTCGGAGGTCCCGCCCGGAGCCCGCGCGACGAGCACGGTTCCGTCGGTCGCCACGGCGACGGCGGTGCCGGCCGCGAGGCCGCCGAGCAGCGCGGCGACCGCCGCGGGCGGGTCGCCGTCGACGTCGACGTCGGCAGGCCCGCCTCGCCGGCGGACAGCGAGCCCAGCGAGCCTGCGCCTACGATCCACACCCGGGCGAGCGGTTCGGCACCCGCCTGCACGGCGTCCCCAGCGTGCTGCAGGCGTGCAGCGGCGAGCGTGGGGCGCAGCTCGACGCGGTCGCGCGACCAGCGCTGCACCTGCAGCTCCGTCCCGGCGGGCGTCGTGAGCGCCCGCCGCAGCGGCGCCACGCGGACGGCGGTGGGCAGCGCGAGGCGCCCGGCCGGCAGCGTCAGGTATTCGGCGATCGCGCCGCGCACCGCCAGGCCGCCGGCGCTCACCTCGAGCACGGCCCGTTCGTCGTAGGTGGTTCGTTCCGGCCGCAGCCCGCGCCACGCCGCGAACGAGAGGAGGGCCGCCAAGCCGAGCACGGCCACCAGACCCGGGAGGCGGCCGAAGCGGATCATCACGAGCGCCGCCAGCCCGTAGGCGATCAGCGCCGTGAGCACCCAGGCGGTTCCGGGCAACGGCGGCGGTCGAACCCGCAGCCCTTCGGCCAGCCGGTCGAGCGCCGCCGCCACGTCGAAGGTCGGGACCGCCGCGAGCGCGTCGGTCACGCCGGCCCGGCCGACGGCGGCGACGGCGCCGGCGCCGAGGCCGTCGCGTCCGAGCTCCGCGAGCTGCAGCAACTCGCCGTGCGACGAGGGGAGGGGCGTGACGAGCACGACCCGGGCGCCCATCGCCGATGCCGCCGCGATCGCATCGCTGCGCGGCGCGGCCGAGGTGCCGTCGAGCAGCAGCGAGCGGACGCCGTCGTAGGCGGCGCCGCGAGCCGGCAGGTCGGCCGCGGCGATCTCGACGATGCGGGCGTCGGCGGCGTAGGCGTTGCGGTAGCTGCCGGGGTCGCGGGTGAGCACGAGGTCGAGCGGGCGATCGTCGCGCCGACGCGTCCCGATCGTCCCGGATGCCCACACGCGGTCGCCGCTGCGAACGGTCCACACGAGGCTGCGCCAGGCGGGGACCCAAAGGTCGTCGTCGTGGACGGTGAGGCCGGGTCCGCCGACCGACGCGCGGTACACCAGCGGAACCTCGCCGTCGCGCAGCGACCCCTGGTCCAGGGTGAGTTCGAGGGTGGCGCTGGGGACGTCGCGCGTGCGGACCCGGAGCGGGTTCCAGGCGTTCGCCACGACCGCCTCGCCGAAGCCGAGCTGCACGTCGACGGAACGGGCGGGGCCCCCCTGCGCGACCGCCGCGGCGACGACCCCGAACAGGAGCACGCCGACGAGCGTTCGCAGGGCGGCCGTTGCGGGAGACCGGTGCGCTGCAAGCACGTACGTCGAGTCTACCGAGCGCTCGCCTCGTCCGGGGGCGTCACCGCCACGATCGCCGTGACGATCCGGCGCGTCGCAGACGCGTTGACGAGCTCGTCGCCGACGAGCAGCCCGGCGCTCCCCCCGCTGTCGAGCCGCATCGCGGCGTCGACCCCGAGCTCGATGAAGAGCGGGACGAGGTCCTCGGCCCGCATCCGTTCGGCGACGACGAGGAGCGTGGATCCGTCCGGCGCCACCGCCACCGCCGCCTGTTGGGTGTAGGCGTCGAGGATGCGCTGGCCGCGGGCGAAGGCCTCGCGCTCGGGGTCGAAGGCGGGGCGACCGTCCTCGACGAGGAGGGGGCCGGCCTCGACCGCGTAGGGCGCCCGCCCGAAGACGTCCGGCACAACGCGCACGTCGATGGAGATCGTCTCGCCGGCGTCGGCACGGGCGAGGTCGCGCAGGACCGGATCGTAGACGAGTGCCGCGCCGTCGGGCGGCACGGCGACGGGTCCCACGGTGTTCGAGGCGACGCGTGCGCGGGCCGCGTCGCCCCGGTAGCGGATCACGCCCTGGTCGGGCCGACCCACGGTCGTCGAACGGGCGTGGCTCAGCCGGATCGCGTCGCCCGAGGCGACGACCGACCGGCCGTCGACGCGAACGGCGAGGTTCGCTTCCACCCGCCCGATGTGGGTGCCGTCCGGTCCGAAGGCGACCGCGGCTCGTCCGCGCGACGGGAGCCCGAGCCAGGCCCCGGCGATGCGGACGAGCCCGATCGGGTCGGCGGCATCGGGGTCGAAGTAGCCGGCGTTGATCGCCACCGCGCCACCGCTGGCGAGGGCGCGCAGGTCGGCGTCGCTTCCGCGGGCTCCGACGACGCGGAGCTCGGCGGCGCCCGGTGCGATGGTCACGATGTGCACCGGCGAGGGTCCGACCGGGGTCGGGGCCTCGATGCGCCGGTAGCGGATCCCGGGGGCGACGTCGCGGTCGGCCCCGGTGCCGCGCTGCGGGTCGGGGGAGGCCTCCGGCCCCGCGGCCGCGGCGGGGCGGGCCGCGGCTTCGTGCGGGCGGACGTCGACGACGATGCGGACCGGATCGACGAGGGTGAACACGTCGTAGTCGAAGGCCGGCCCGCGCAGGGTGATCTCGGTGCCCGACGAGCCGACGGAGGCGGCCACGCGAAGACGCCCGTAGGGCGGAGGCGATGCGGCGGGGATCAGCATGGCCGGAAGGTGCAGCGTCAGCGCGGACTCGGCGCCGTCGGCCGCCGCGGCCGCGTCCGGGCTGCCGAGTGCGGGGGCATCGACCGGCGAACGGGGCGCGGTGCCGCTGCGGTCGACGCGACCGAGGACGGCCGGGTCGACGGGTCCGGCGACGTCGAAGACCACGCGGGTGGTGCCGCTGCCATCGGGAACCCCGAACCGGATCGCCTCGATCCGCGTGAGGTCGATGCCGAGGGCGGCGGCCAGCCGCAGGTCGCCGATGACCGCGCCGTCGCGGGTGCGGGGCGCGGGAGCTCGGATCGGGTCGAGCCAGCCGATGCCGTCGACGTAGGTGGCCTCGCCGGCGGGGCCACGGACGTGGAGTGCCGGTCCGTCCCGGCGGGCGCTCGCCCCGGGGAGGACGAAGGCCGCCGCGTCGTCGGCGCCGACGAGGACCGCGCTCTCGGGGGTCGGGTCGGGCCCGGGTCCCGCTGGGGCGTCCGCGCCGCTCTGGGCGACGGCGGCGCCGGCTCCCCACCCGATCGCCAGCACCGCGAGCACGCACACGAGGGTGCGTCGGCTCGGCATGGAGCTCAGCCCGCCCTCCGCGTCGGATCGCTGGGGTCGACGACGTCGGATGTGCCGTAGGCGTCGTGGAGCACGTCGAGGAACACGGTGGGGTCGACCGGAGCGCCGAGGATGCGTCGCACCGCTTCGGCGACACGGTAGGCGTCGAGATCGGCGCGATTGGCGGTGGTCGCGCCGGTGCGGATCGCGCGGGCGCGCAGCCGCCCGAGCGCCTCGCCGGCGAGGTCGAGCAGGGTCAGGTGCGGTCCGAAGCAGGCCTCGGGGAGCGGCGCGGCGCGCAGGCGCACCACGAGATCGGCGTGCCGCAGGTGCGCCTCGGCCTGCCCCGAATCCAACGCGCTCGCGGCGCCGCGACTCGAGGCCGCCAGGTCGGGCAGGCTCGCTTCGGCGGAGGGACGGTCGGAGCCGAGCACGGCGATCTCCGCAGCCCCCATCGAGGCGAGCTCGCGGGCGATCGCGCGGGCCACCCAGCCCTCCCCGATGATCGCGACGCGCGCGCCCGCACCGTCCCAGCGCTCGCTGCGGAGCCACCCTCCGACCGCCGGCCCGAGGGTGAGGTCGGCGAGCAGACCGCTCGGGCTCACCGTGAAGGTGTCGGCCGCCTTGGCGTCGTTGGCGTCCAGCGATCGCCGTTCGCCCGCCGACGCGGCGCGCGCGGCGGCATCGAAGGACAGCACGATGGCGCCGGCGAAGTCGAGCGTCTCGAGCGCGGCGAGCCGTTCGGCGACGCGATCGGCCGGCACGGGGTGGAGCGCGAAGGCGCTGCCGCGCGCGGCGTCGGCCAGCGCAGCCGCCGTCGCGCGGTCGTCGCCGACGAGCGCGATCAGGTGCGGGAGCGCCGGCGGAGCGGGGGAGGGGTCGGGCCGCGACATCGCGGCGAGCATACCGTGCCGGCCGGCGTCCCTGGCGCTCGGGACCCGTCGAGCACGCGTCGCGGCCGGCGCTCGAAGGCGGCCGGACGGGGGGCCCCGCCCGCCCTGCGAGGCGCCGCGGGACGGCCCGTCGGCGGGCCGGCGGGCGGTGCCGCGCGGACGTCGGGAGGGCGTTCGGACGCGTGATACGATCCCGGGACCTCACCGCGTCCAGGACGCACCTGCGACGCTTTCGCCCAGCCCCGGGTCGCGCCCGACCCAAGGAGTCCCCGCATGCAGATCATCCTCCCCGACGACTCGAGACTCGACGTTCCCGACGGCGCCACCGGCGCCGACGTCGCCGCCGCCATCGGACCGGGTCTCGCCCGCGCCGCCCTCGGCACGACGATCGACGGAACGCTCTCGGATCTGCAGTCGGCGGTCCCCGAGGGAGCGCGCATCTCGATCCTGACGAAGCGCGACGAGGCGGTCGACGATCTGATGCGGCACACCCTCGCCCACGTGATGGCGCAGGCGGTGGGCGAGATGTTCGTCGACGAGGGCCACGATCCCGGCGAGGTCAAGCTGGCCATCGGACCGGTCATCGAGAACGGCTTCTACTACGACATGGACGTGCCGCGCTCGCTGACGCCCGACGACCTCGAGACGATCGAGGCGCGCATGCGCGCGATCGTGGAGGACGACCTCCCGCTCGAGAAGTTCCGGCGGGACCGGGAGGACGCGCTCGAGGCCTACCGCGACCAGGGCAACCCGTACAAGGTCGAGTTGATCGAGGACCTGCCCGGCGACGAGGCCATCACCTTCTACCGCCAGGGCGGCGAGGCCGGCTTCACCGACCTGTGCCGCGGGCCGCACCTGCCCTCGACCGGCGCGGTGGCGCCGCACTTCAAGCTGATGAGCGTGGCCGGCGCCTACTGGCGCGGCGACGAGTCGCGCCCCATGCTGCAGCGCATCTATGGCGTCGCCTTTCGCAGCGCCGAAGAGCTCGAGCGCCACCTCTGGCAGCTCGAGGAGGCGCGCAAGCGCGATCACCGCAAGCTCGGCACCGAGCTCGAGATCTACACCCTCGACGACGAGGTGGGCCCCGGCCTGCCGCTGTGGATGCCGCGCGGCACGGTGATGATCGACGAGATCGAAGCCCTTGCGAAGGAGATGGAGGACCGCGCCGGCTACCAGCGCGTGCGCAGTCCGCACATCACCAAGGAGGAGCTGTTCCTCAAGAGCGGTCACCTGCCGTACTACGAGGACGACATGTATCCGGCGATGGAGCTGGACAACGTCCGCTACTTCCTCAAGCCGATGAACTGCCCCTTCCACCACAAGATCTTCGATGCGCGCCCGCGCAGCTACCGCGAGCTCCCGCTGCGCCTCGCCGAGTACGGCACCTGCTACCGCTACGAGGACTCCGGGGCGCTGATGGGCCTGATGCGCGTGCGCAGCATGCAGATGAACGACGCCCACATCTACTGCACCGAGGCGCAGTTCGAACGCGAGTTCCTGGCGGTCGTCGAGATGTACCTCGCCTACTTCGAGCTCTTCGACATCGACACCTACGTGATGCGGCTCTCGAAGCACAGCAAGGAGGGGCTCGGCAAGAAGTACGTCGACAACGAGGAGCTGTGGATCAAGACCGAGGCGATGGTGCGCAAGGTGATGGAGGAGAACGACATCCCCTTCACCGAGGTCGACGACGAGGCCGCCTTCTACGGCCCCAAGATCGACGTCCTCATCGAGAGCGCCATCGGGCGCGAGTTCGCGCTGGCCACGAACCAGGTGGACTTCGCGGTTCCCGAGCGCTTCGGCCTGAGCTACGTCGACGCCGACGGCGAGCACAAGACTCCGCTGTGCCTGCACCGCGCGCCGCTGTCGACGCACGAGCGTCTCATCGGCTTCCTCATCGAGCACTACGCGGGCGAGTTCCCGCTGTGGCTGGCGCCCGACCAGGTGCGCATCGTGCCGATCTCCGACCGGCACCTCGGCTACGCCGAGACCGTCCGGGCCGCACTGGCCGCCGAGGGCCTGCGCGTGGGCGTCGACGCGCGAAGCGAGCGGATGAACGGGAAGATCCGCGACGCCGAGCTGCTGAAGATCCCCTACATCGTGATCGTCGGCGACAACGAGGAGCAGGCGGGCGAGGTCAGCTTCCGCAGCCGCCAGGAGGACGATCGGAACGGCGTGCCGCTCGCGGCCTTCGTGGCCCACCTGGCGGCGGCGCGCGACGCCCGGGCCGGAACGATCGAAGCGATCGCGGTGCCGGCCTGAGGCCCCGCCCGTGCGCCAGGCCCGGGCGCGATCCCGCGGCACCCGAACGACGCCCGCAGCGGAATCCGCTGCGGGCGTCGCATCGTAGGGCGTTGTTTCGTTGGGAGCTGCGGAACGGGCCCGCGGACCCGCGGGCGACGCGAAGCTACGCCGCCAGGATGGTCACCGACTCGATCACGTCGGGCGTGGCGCCGCCCGATCGCTGCGGATCGATGCGGGTGAGGTCGTCGAGCACCTCGAGCCCCTCGACGATCCGTCCGAACA
>CBDUCW010000120.1:0-6852 GCA_965365745.1 uncultured Trueperaceae bacterium | reverse complement strand
GCGCTTCGCCGCCGGGGAGCGCCTCGATCGCAGCCTCGGCGACCGGAACGGCGAACTCGAAGGTGTCGGTCCCCACGGCATGAGGGCCGGTGGGCGCCGGCAGTCGGGGCACCGGCAGCACCCAGCCCGGCGCCGCGAGGAGCGACACCGCAACGAAACCCGCGATCGCGCGCCCCGCCCGCCCCCGCGCCGATCCGCGCGGGCCCGAGCTGCGCCCGGCGGCGGCGAGGTCGAGCGCCACGACGACGCCCGCCACGAGGGCCGCGGGCAGCAGCTGCCAGCGGACCCCGGCGACCGCCACGAGCAGCCCGGTCGCGACCGCCACGGCGAGCGCCGCGCCGGTCCGCACGCGGCGCCCGGGGCCGGTGCGCGGGACCAGCGCCGCGCCGGCACGCAGGGCGAGCGAAGCGATGAGCAGCCATTCGAGGACGAGCATGCGGGAGCCTACCGTCGCGTCGGCCCGCTTCGCCGTACCCTTGGACGACGATGCGACGGTCGATCCCCAACCCGAGTCCAGGCGCACCGGCGCGGCGCACCGGTCGGACCGCGAGCGCGCGTCGGCCGGCTCGCCGCATCCTCGGGCTCGTCGCCGCGGCGCTGCTGGGCGCCGCGCTCGTCGGCGGCGCGCCGGCCCAGACCCTGCCCGTCGGCGCGGGCGAGGAGCCGCCCTTCGTGTGCCCGCCCCGCGACGAACCGCTGCCGCCGCCGGTCGACGAGGCCGAACGGCTCGAGCGCGAGCGTCGGGCCCGCTACCGGGTCGTGTTTCCGGCCTTCCTCGAGCTCGCGCCGCCCGAGCCGGACGACGCCCTGGTGATGCCCGTCGACGGCGTGCGCGTGACGCAGGTGGCCGACACCTGGGGCGCGGCGCGGAGCGAAGGGCGCAGCCACGAGGGCACCGACATCTTCGCGCCGCGCGGCACGACGATCCGTAGCGCGACGCCGGGCTGGGTGTACCGCATCGGCCCCTCGCGTCGGGGCGGGCGCACCGTGACCGTCATCGGCGGCGCGGGCCGCCGCTACTACTACGCCCACCTCGAGAGCTACCACCCCGATCTGCGGGAAGGCCAGCGGGTCGAGATCGGCACGCCGCTCGGCACCGTCGGCGACAGCGGCAACGCCGCGGGAACGCCGCCGCACCTCCACCTCGGCGTCTACGAGAGCCGCGACGACGTCTGCAGCTGGGACGCCCTCAACCCGTTCCCGCTCCTCGCCGACCGCAACTAGCGGGGCTGCCCGCCGACGCGGCGAGCTAGCGGGCGACCACGGCGCCGTCGGCAGCGAGGCGATCGATCTCGGCGTCGCCGAGGCCCAGCTCACGCAGGACCTCGCGCGTGTGCTCGCCCAAGCGCGGCGGCGCCAGCTCGCGCGCATCCTCCGGATCGGGGGCGCCGGCGGCATCGGTCGCGCCCGGGTCGGCGGGCCCCGCCCCGGCGTCGGCCACGAAGCGGATCGGCGACGCGACGTGCTCGAGCGCGCCGAGCGCCGGATGCGCCAGCGGCGCGACGGTCGCCCGGGCCGCGACCTGCGGATCGCGCAGCGCTTCGGGCAGCGTCGCGACCGGTGTGGCCGGCACCCCGGCCTCGCGCAGCGCGTCCACCCACGCGTCCCGCGAGCGCGTGGCGAGCACGCTCGCCAGCGCGGCGGTCAAGGACTCCCGGTTCTCCACGCGGGCAGGGTTCGTCGCGAAGCGGGCGTCGTCGGCCCACTCGGCACGCCCGACCGCCGAGGCCAGGGCGCGAAACTGACGATCGTTGCCGACGGCGATCATCAGCTCTCCGTCGGACGCCGCGAAGGCCTGGTAGGGAACGATGCTGGGGTGCGCGCTGCCGAGCCGCTCGGGCGCCCGGCCCGTCGCCAACGCAGCCTGCGTCTGGTTGACGAAGCTCGCGAGCGCCGTCTCGAAGAGGGACAGCTCGAGGTGGGCGCCGCGCCCGGTGACGGCCCGCTGCGCCAGGGCGGCGGCGATCCCCGTCGCCGCATGGACGCCGGTCAGCACGTCGACGAGGGCCACGCCGACCTTCACGGGGCGCCCGCCCGGCTCGCCGGTCATCGCCATCAGCCCGCTCGCGGCCTGGATCGCGGCGTCGTAGCCGGGGTCGTGGGCCCGCGGTCCGGTCTGGCCGTAGCCGCTGATCGAGCAGTAGACGAGGTCGTCGCGGTCGTGTGCCAGCGTGGCGTAGTCGAGTCCGTACCGGGCCGCGTCGCCGACCTTCCCGTTCTCGAGCACCACGTCGGCCGCGTCGGCGAGGCGGCGGGCGATCGCGCGGCCGTCGGGGTGCTTCAGGTCGACCGCGAGCCCCCGCTTGCCGCGATTGACCGACAGGAAGTACGCGCTCTCGCGTTCGTCGTCCGCGCCGACGAAGGGCGGCCCCCAGCGCCGCGTGTCGTCGCCGTGCGGCGGCTCGAGCTTCCACACCGTGGCGCCGAGATCGGCGAGGAGCATGGTGCAGTAGGGGCCCGCGAGCACGCGCGAAAGGTCGAGCACGCGCACGCCCGCGAGCGGCCGGTCGCCGGCCGGTAGCCCGGCCGCGTTCGGCGCCGCCGCGGGGTCGGATGCCATCGCCGAACCCTACCAAGGGGCTCGCGCGACGCGGTCGAGGGCGCCCGAGACCCGGGGCCGGCGGTCGACGTCCGCACCGACGCGCGGTCGACCGCGGCGGAGCGACGCGAAGCGATCCCGGGAGCGCCGGTCCGCATACGCGCCATCGCGCGATTGTGCATGCAGCACGAAGCTCGCGCAAGCGCCGAGAGCGTAGCCCAGGCACATTGTGCATCAAGTTGCAATGGTAGGTTCACTCCGACGCTTCGTCACAACTCATGAAGGAGGCACAATGATGCGACTACCCACCAAGGTCTTCGCTGTGTTGATCGGCGCGCTGTTTGCGCTGGTCGTCGGCTTCGCCGGCGCGCAGCAGAGCCTGTCGATCGCGACCGGCGGTACCGGCGGCGTGTACTTCCCGACCGGCGGCGCCTACGCCGAACTCATCGGCAACTACCTCGACGGCTACACCGCCGTGGCCGAGGTCACCGGCGCGTCCGTCGAGAACTCGAGCCTGGTCTCGCGCGGCGACAGCGACATGGCGCTCGCCCTGGCCGACACCGTCTACCAGGCCTACACCGGCACCGGCCGCTTCGGCCCGGACGCCGACCTGCCGCAGCTCCCCAACCTGCGCGCCCTCGGCAGCGCCTACCCGAACGCGGTGCACCTCGTGACGCTCGCCGACTCCGGCATCACGTCGCTGTCCGACCTGGTCGGCAAGCGCGTGTCGGTCGGCGCGCCCGGCTCGGGCACCGAGGTCTCGGCGGCGGCGATCCTGAACGCCAACGGGATCACCTACGACGACATCGACGAGCAGCGCCTGAACTTCAACGAGACCGCCGACGCCCTGCGTGACGGCGCGATCGACGCCGGCTTCTGGTCGGTCGGTCCGCCCACGTCGAGCATCCTCAGCCTCGCCGAAACCCGCGACATCCACATCGTGGCGCTCAGCCAGGCCGAGATCGACGCCTCGATCGAAGCCAACCCGGTGTTCACCGGCTTCACGATTCCGGCCGGTACGTACCCCGGCGTCGACGAAGGCACGCTCACCATCGGAACGCCCAACGTGATCCTCGTTGCGGCCGAGATGGACGAGCAGTTCGCCTACGACTTCCTCGATGCGCTCTACACGCACATCGCGGACGTCATCGCGGTGCACCCCTCGGCCAACAACACCACGCCGGAGTTCGCGCTCGCGGCGACGCCGATCCCGCTGCACCCCGGCGCGGTCCGCTACTACCAGGACAACGGCTACGAGGTCCCCGACCGCCTGATGCCTCCGCAGTAGATGCGGACGGCGCCGCAGCGCGGCGTGATTTCCGACCCGCCCATCGCCCTCTTCCCTTGCGCGCGTCCGGACTCCGGTCCGGTCGCGCGCTCCCCTTCGGAGCGCTCCCCTTCGGATCTGGGGGCGACCCCCGGATCGTCGTGCCTGCGAGCCCGCGCGGCCCGCCGGACGGCGCGCCGACCCGCAGGGGGGTTCGGTCGGATCCACGCTCGGCTCGTGGCCGCGGCCGCGACGCTGCTGCTCGTCCTCGCGCTCGTGGGGACGCACGCGACGGCCGCCGCCCCGCCGTCGGATCCGGCGGTCGCCCGGGCTCCGTCCGGCGACGGCGCCCCCTGGCTCGTGATCCGCGATAATGGCGGCACCGAACTGCTCGCACTCCCGCTGACGGACTGGCCCCGCTGGATCCTGCGCTGGAACCATTCCGTGACCGGCATCCGCGTTTCCGACCACTACGCCTTTCGCGAAGGATCGATGATGCTCACCGCCAGCCACACGCCCGCCTTCGACGCCGGCCTCGGCCACATCCCGGGCCGCGGACGGCAGGTGTCCGACGGCGCCGGCGGCTACTGGATCCTCGACCTCGACGAGCCCGTACCGGGCAATGCCTATCTTCTCCGGGTCGGACCGATGCGCGTGAACCACCGCATCTGGCACGCCGGCCGAACCTATTCCCTCTCCGAGCTCGCCGCCGATTCGCGCGTGAAGATCTCCGTGGAGACCCGATGAGCGACGCGACCTCCGCCATCCCCGGCGAGGCGCCGCGCCGCCCCGTCGCCGGCTTCGTGCTGATCGCGGTCGGCATCATCGCGGTCGGCCTGTCGTTGTTCCAGCTCTACACGGCCGGCTACCGCCCGCTCAACCTCTTCTACCAGCGCGGCATCCACCTCGCGCTCGTCCTCGTGCTGGCGTTCCTGCTCAAGCCGATCTTCAATCGCAAGCGCGGCGTGTTCGGCTGGCTGATCGACGGATCGCTGATCGGCGCCTCGCTCGCCACCGGCGGCTACCTCGTCTTCAACCTCGACGCGATCATCAACCGCGCCGGGTTCTGGACCCAGACCGACATCACCTACGGCATCATCGCGGTCGTCGTCCTCCTCGAGGCGTCGCGCCGGATCATCGGCATCACCATCACGATCATCGGCATCGTGTTCATCGTCTACGCCATGGCCGGCCCCCGCGGCGACTTGCCGTGGCTCGGGCAGTTCTTGCCGGGGATCCTCGAACACCGCGGCTACGACATCGACCGCATCGTCGCGCAGCTCTTCCTGGGCCAGGAGGGGATCTACGGGATCCCGCTCGGGGTCGCGGCGACGGTCGTGTTCATCTTCGTGCTCTTCGGCGCCTTCCTCGAAGTGACCGGCGGGGGGCAGTTCTTCATCGACCTCGCTTACGCCGCCGCCGGTCGCCAGCGCGGCGGGCCGGCCAAGGCCGCGGTCGTCGCGTCCGGCTTCATGGGCAGCATCTCGGGGAGCGCGATCGCCAACGTGGTGACCTCCGGGGCGTTCACCATCCCGCTGATGAAGCGCCTGGGCTACAAGCCCGAGGAGGCCGGTGGCGTCGAGGCCGCGGCCAGCACCGGCGGGCAGGTGATGCCGCCGATCATGGGCGCCGGCGCCTTCCTCATCGCCGAGTACACGCAGCTCCCGTACCTCGAGATCGTGAAGCTGTCGGTCCTGCCGGCCATCCTCTACTTCGCCACCGTGTTCCTGTTCGTCGACATCATCGCGGCGAAGCGCGGCATGAAGGGGATTCCCGCAGACGAGCTTCCCAAGCTGCGCGACGTGTTCCGCACCGGGTGGATGTACCTGGTGCCGCTCGGCATCCTGATCTGGTTCCTGCTGCTCAACATCTCGCCGAACCGGGTCGGGTTCATCGCGATCGCGTCGATCGTGGGCGTATCGATCGCGCGCTGGTTCGTCCGCCGCTTCCTGCTCCGCGTCGAGGAGGCGCAGCGGCCGTGGGGAGCGACGCTGCGGCAGGGGGCCGGCGACGTCATCGGAGCGCTCGAGACCGGCGCCCGCAACGCCGTCCCGGTCTCGATTGCCTGCGCCGTCGCCGGCGTCGTCGTCGGCACCATCGGCTTGACCGGGCTGGGGCTGAAGTTCAGCTCGCTGATGATCTCGTTCTCGGGCGGCAACCTGCTGATCGCGTTGCTGCTGCTGATCCTCGCCAGCCTCGTGCTCGGCATGGGCCTGCCGGTGACGGCCAGCTACATCGTCCTCGCCGTTCTCGCGGCCCCCGCGCTCACAGGCGAATTTGGCGTTCCCCTCGTCATCGCGCACCTGGTGATCTTCTGGTACTCGCAGGACTCGAACGTGACGCCGCCGGTGGCACTGGCCGCCTTCGCCGCGGCCGGGGTCGCGAACGCGAATCCGATGGCAACGGGCTTCCAGGCCTGGAAATTCGCCAAGGGGCTGTACCTGATCCCGCTGTTCATGGTCTACAACCCCGAGATCATCGTCGGGGCGCCCTGGCCGATCTACCTGTGGAACGTGGTCACCGCGCTCGCCGCGCTCGGCGCCTTCGCCGCGGCGCTCGAAGGCTACATGTTCACGAAGATGGCCTGGTTCTCGCGTGGCCTCGCCACCATCGGGATGATCGCCATCTTCTGGCCGAACCACCTGGTCGAGGTGGCGGGGTTCGCGATGATCTTGGCCGTGCTGCTGATCAACTGGATCCGGATGCGCAACGACCGCAACGGGGGCGCGACGGTTCCGGTCGGCTCCGAACCGCGGGGCGACGGCGGAGTGCGGCCCGAGCCCGCCGGCTGAGCGCCGAGTCCACGCGTCTGCGCCGACCAACCGTTCGAGGAGGAGGGTGTACGTGGCCGAGGCGATGCGGTTCGACGACGAGTTCACGCGGAAGCTCGAACGCATCTACACCACGCCGGACGTCGTCGAGCAGCGCGAACGCGCCGTGGCGCTCGCCGACATCCGGCCCGGCGCGCGTGCCCTCGATGTCGGAGGCCACGACCCGCGCCTCGGTGAAGTACGAACGCAGGGATGCCGCGCGATCCTGCTCGGCC
>CBDUCW010000119.1:0-6938 GCA_965365745.1 uncultured Trueperaceae bacterium | reverse complement strand
GGCGATAGGACACGCAACGCTGGTCGAGGGCGTGCGCGCAATGGCTGCGGTGTCTCGACGACGACGAAACGGGGCGCGCAGCGGACCCGCTGCGCGCCCCGACGTGCCTCGCGATTCAGGTTCCGCAGGCCTCGATCGAAAGCCCGAGCGTGTTCGATACGAACGCGCCCAATGCGGCCATCGAAGGTTCGTCGATGACGCCCTGGGTGTACAGCGCCCGTGCGAGGTTCGCAAGGCCGAGGCGCGGCGTGGGTTGTTCGCTGGCGTGGCTGCCCATAGCGCCCATCTGGGCGAACACGGCCGTCGCCTGGCCCCAGCAGGCCTTGGTGGGCTCGGGTGCGGGATCCGTTGCGACCGACCAGGATCCCAGAGCGAGCGCGACCGCGAGAACGAACGAGCGTCGAAGCATGCCAGACCTCCTCGAGACTGAGCGGCTTGGCCACGTGACGTCGGGTTGCAGAACGGAAATCAATCCTAGGTCCGGCGACGTGCGGCGTCAAGCGGTTGCGGCGACGCACTCCGCGCAGTGCGGAGCCTGTGACGTCGGCTCAGAGATCGATCCCGGCGTTGTTCTTCTCGAGCGCCCGCTCCGCGCGGTACGACGAGCGCACCAGCGGCCCCGAGACGACCTCGAGGAAGCCCTTGGCCAGGCCGATCTCGCGGTAGCGCTTGAAGTCCTCCGGCGGAACGTAGCGCTCGACCGGCAGGTGGTTGGCGCTCGGGCGCAGGTATTGGCCGAGCGTCAGGATGTCGACGTCGTTGTTCCGCAGATCGTCCATCGTCTGCTCGATCTCTTCGTCGGTTTCGCCGAGACCGAGCATCAGGCTCGTCTTGGTCAGCACGTCGGGCCGCACCTGCTTGGCGTGGCGCAGCACGGAGAGCGTCCGGTCGTAGCCGGCGCGCGGGTCGCGCACGGGGTGGGTCAGACGGCGGACCGTCTCGAGGTTCTGCGCGTACACTTCGATGCCGGAATCGACGACGGTGCGCACGTCGTCGAAGGCGCCCGCGAAGTCGGGGGTCAGCGCCTCGACGGCGGTGTCGGGGTTGAGCTCCTTGATCGCGCGGATGCAGGCGGCGTAGTGCGAGGCGCCGCCGTCGGGCAGGTCGTCGCGATCGACCGACGTGAGCACCACGTAGTCGAGTCCCATCATCTGCACCGACTGTGCGGCGAGCCGCGGCTCGTCCGGGTCGAGCAGCCCCTTGGGGTTGCCGGTCGCCACGGCGCAGAAGCGGCAGGCTCGCGTGCACACCGACCCCATGAGCATGATGGTCGCGGTGCCCGCGTTCCAGCACTCGGCCAGGTTGGGGCAGCGCGCTTCTTCGCAGACCGTCGCCAGGCGGTTGCCGGTGACGTTCTGCTTCATCTCCTGGTAGCGTCCCCCGCTCGGCAGCTTGACCTTGAGCCACTCGGGCTTGCGCTCGCGGGTGGCCGCGTCGTCGGCCTCGCGGCGACGAACGCCCCCGTCCACGACGGGCAGCTCGTTCTTGAAGTCGCGTGAATTGATCATGGCAGCGCCCCTTCGCGGGCGGAGGTGGCGTCGTTCGCCCGGGCGGGCGACCGGTCGGGCGTCGTCGTCGCGCCCCGAGCGGCGACCGCGGGGTCGCGCGCGTCGCCGTCGGCGGCGTGGGGATCGTTCGTGTCGTCCGCCGTGCCGAAGACGCGGCGCAGATGCGTGACGACGCGGCGCTTGGCTTCGGCGAAGTCGATCGCGCGGCCCGTCAGCGATTCGATCGATGCGACGCCGGCGTCGTCGAGCCCGCAGGGCACGATCGTCTCGAAACGGTCGAGGTGCGTCGAAACGTTGAGCGCGAAGCCGTGGAAGGCGACGTCGCGCTTGATCGCCACGCCGATGGCCACGACCTTGTCGTTCCCCACCCAGACGCCGGCGTAGCCGGGGCTGCCCACGGCGTCGATGCCGTAGTCGGACAGCACTCCGACGAGCGCGCCCTCGAGCGAGCGCAGGAAGGCCTGGACGCGGCGCCCGACGCGGAAGATCGGGTAGCCGACGAGTTGGCCGGGTCCGTGGTAGGTCACGTCACCGCCTCGCTCGACGTCCACGAGGTCGAATCCGCGCGCCTCGAGTTCGGCGGCCGGAACGCGCAGGTGGTCGTGGCCGCCCTTCTTGCCGAAGGTCACGACGTCCGGATGCTCGACCAGCAGCAACGTCGGAGGACGCGTGCCCGCGACGACCTCGGCGTGCACCGATCGCTGCACCTCCCAGGCGTCGCGGTAGGCGCGTCGGCCGAGGTCGCGGACGACGAATTCCTCGTTTCCGGCGAAACGCTTCATTGCCGAGAGGATAGCAACGGCCCCCCGCTGCGGGTGGCAGCCAGCATGCAATTCGGGTCCCGCTGGGCCGATGCCGGGCCGGGCTGCGGAGGGGCGGCGCTTCCTTGCCCGACGATCGGGGGCTGACGTACATTGTGGGCGCCGGAACGCCGCTGCGGTGCGCTTCGCATCCGCTCCGTGCGCCGGTGCGCGGGTCGCATCGGGCGCCGCGCGAGTTCTCGACGGGGTGGCGCAGGAGAGCAGGTTCGGATGGCACTCGGCAAGGTCAAATGGTTCAGCAGCGAGAAGGGCTTCGGCTTCATCGAGCAGGTCGACGGGGGCGACGACGTGTTCTGCCACTTCTCGGCGATTCAAATGGACGGCTACAAGAGCCTCCACGAGGGCGACGAAGTCGAGTTCGAGATCGCCCAGGGCCCCAAGGGGCTTCAGGCACGCGACGTGACCGTGATCACGTCGGCCGCCCGCTACTGAAGCACCGGTGCGGCGACGGCGTGGCTCGATCGCCGCGGTGACGCGGTCGCCGCGCCCCTCGCGCCTCGGCTTCGCCGCTCCCGAGCGTCTCGATCGCACACGCGCGACGCGAACGCGCCGCGCGTGTGCGTTCGCCCCGATCGTCCGGGCAGGTGCGCTTCCCTCGTCCCCTACGGCGCGGAGACGAAGCGGTAGACGGTGCCGCCGAAGTCGAGCAGATACAGTTCGCCCGCGGCGTCCTCGCCGAAGGAGGCGGGCCGGAGCTGGCCCCCGCGCGCGGCGAACGTCGCGGCCAGCGGCTCGGCGACCGACCAGCGACCGTCGTCGGTCGAGAGCATCGCGAATACGCGCCCGCTGACGAAGTCGCCGAACACGTAGGCGCCGCGGAGGTCGGGCACGCCCGAACCTCGGTACCGGTAGCCGCCCGTCACCGAGCGGCCCCAGCCGCTGTCGTGGCGGTACGTCAGCAGGGGCGCCACGGTCGCGCCCGCGTCGCACCCGCTCGGCGGGTCGAAGCAGCGGTCGCCCTCGACCGTGTTCCACCCGTAGTCGCGCCCGCCGGGGCCGCCGGCGGGTTCGCGGTTGATCTCCTCGACCGCGCTCTGGCCGACGTCGGCGATCCACAGGTCGCCGGTTTCGCGGTCGAAGCTGAAGCGCCACGGGTTGCGCAGGCCGTAGGCCCAGATCTCGTCGCGCCGCTCCGGGTCGCCCACGAAGGGGTTGCTGGCGGGGGCGAGCCGTGCGCCGTCGACGTCGAGGCGCAGGATCGAGCCGAGCAGGGTGGCGGGATTCTGGCCGTGTTCGAGCGGATCCCCGCCCGAGCCGCCGTCGCCGAGCGCGACGTAGAGGTAGCCGTCCGGTCCGAACGCGAGCTGCCCGCCGTTGTGGTTCGCGAAGGGCTGCGCGACCGTGAGGAGCACGCGGACGGGCTCGGGTCGCAGGCGGTTCGCGTCGAGCGGATCGAGGTGGAACTCCGCCACGGTCGACACGCCGGGATCGCCGCCGAGGTCCGCCGAGTAGTGCAGGAACACCCGCCCGTTCTCGGCGAAGCGCGGGTGGAGCGCGATCCCGAGCAAGCCCTGCTCGCTGCGGGTGCGCACGCGCCCACGGAGGTCGACGAGCGGAGCGGCGAGTACGCCTTCCCCCGGGATCACCACGCGGACGCGCCCCGTCTTCTCGGCGACGAACAGTCGGCCGCTGCCGTCGTCCGGGGCGGCGAGCGCGATCGGCTGTTCGAGGCCCGTGGCGACGATCTCGAGATCTGCCCGCGGGGCCTCGGATTGCGCGTGCGCCACCGGTGCGGCGAGCGCCAGCGCCAAGCAGGCGAACGCGGCGCACCGGCGTACGGCCGGGCCGACGGGGGAGGGGCGGCGCCGCGCCGAGGACAGCCACCGCACTCGCAGGAGCCCGATCACGGCGGCGACGCTAGCGCGACACTCGATCGGCGAGCGTGGTCGCGAGCGGGGTGGGGTCGTCGCGCTCGGCCTCGAGGATCAGTTGCTCGAGGTCGATCGGCGGAAACGGCTCGCCGTCCCGGTCGCGTCGGGCCGCCTCGTCGGGGAAGAGCCACCGGAAGGCCAGCCGGTCGTGGGTCGCCTGCGAGAGGCGAGGACGGTCGTAGAAGCCCGCGGCTCGCCGCTGCCGCTGGGCTTCGAAGAGGATCACGGCCGTGGCGACCGAGACGTTGAGCGAGGGCACCATGCCGTGCATCGGCACCACGATCTCGAGGTCCGCCTGCGCGATCGCCTCGGCGCTCACGCCGCTGCGCTCGTTGCCGAAGACGATCGCCGTCGGACGGGTGTAGTCCACGTCCCGGTAGTCGCGTGCCGCCGCCGAAAAGTTCGTGGCGAGCACCTGGACCTCGGGGAGTTCGCTCCGAAGCGCGTCCACGGCGTCCGCCACCGAACCGTGGGTGCGCACGTCGACCCACTTCTCGGCGCTCGCCGAGGTCGCGTTGTAGGTGGGCACCTCGCCGCCAGCGTGCACCGCGTGGATCTGGCCGATGCCGACCGCATCGCAGCTGCGCAGCATGGCGGAGAGGTTGTGCGGCTTGTACACGTCGTCCGCAACGATCCGGAGATCGGGTTGGCGCTTGGCGAGCACGTCGCGGACGCGGCGGATCCGGGCGGCGGTCGGCATGGCGTGGAGCATACCGCCGAGCGCGTGCGGAACGGCGTTCGCCGGTGCGGCGCCGGGGGCCCACGGGGGTTCTTCGTTGCTTGACACGTTCGCGAGGCAGGGGATACCATCGCCGATGCGTCCAAGCGGCCCTCGGGCCGTTCCAGCCGTACTCGTGCCGAGGTGGCGGAATTGGTAGACGCGCTAGCTTGAGGGGCTAGTGACCGCTGAGGTCGTGTGGGTTCAAGTCCCATCCTCGGCACCAACGCCCGACCGGCCCAACGGCCGGTCGTTCGTCTTTGGGGGCGTGCTAGGTTGACCGCCGTGTCGACCTTTCCGTTCGCCCGCTACCGCCCCGGCCAACGGGAGACGATCGACCGTGTGACCGCGGCCTTCGACGCGGGGGCCCGCTACGTCGTGGTGGAGGCGCCGACCGGCTCGGGGAAGTCGGCGATTGCCGTCACGCTCGCGCGCGAGGCGAACAGCGCCTACATCTTGACGGCGCAGAAGCTGCTCCAGGACCAGTACCTCGGAGACTTCCCGGATCTGGCCTCGATGAAGGGGCGCAGCAACTACGAGTGCCTCGTCGCGCCGACCCACGCCGCGGCGGCACCGTGCATCGCGGGGCGGACCTTTCCCGAGTGCGAGGACTGCCCGTACTTCCGGGCCAAGGACGTGGCCATCGCGGCGAACAACGCGGTGATGAACTACGCCTACTACCTGGCCGAGCTCAACTACTCGGGGGGGTTCGGACGGCGCGAGCTGCTCGTCCTCGACGAGGCCCACAACGCCGAGGCCGCCCTGCTCGGGTTCGTCGAGGTGAGCGTGTCGGACGCGGACCTGCGCCGCGTCGGGGTCGACGAGCCGCTGCCGGACGGCTCCGCCGACATCGACGATCTGTTCGACTTCGCAGCCCACCTCGCCCCGCGCCTCCGGCGCCGAGCGCGAGCGCTCGAGGCCCGGGTTCGCGCCGGCGAGGCCGCGGGCGACGGCGGACTCGAGCTGCTGCGCCAGAAGCAGTGGCTCGACGGAACCGTGCCCCGGCTCGAGACGATGACCGACTCGCGCGACGCGGGCGCGGTCGAGTGGGTCGTGGAGACCGGCGGCGCCCGGTCGGGTCGCGAGCCCGGCGACCGTCGCCTGGCCTTCAAGCCGGTGACCGTGGCGGCCTTCGCCGACGACGTGCTGTTCGGATTCGTCGACCGGGTGCTGATGCTCTCGGCGACGATCCTGGACGCGCCCACTTACCTCCGGAGCCTCGGCATCGATCCCGACGACGCGGCCGTGATCGAGGTGCCGAGCGACTTCCCGCCCGAGAACCGCCCCATCGAAGTGCGGCCGGCGGCCCGCCTCACGCGCAGCTACCTCGAGCGCGACCTGCCGCGCCTCGTGGCCGAGATCGACGAACGGATGGCGGCCCACCCGCGCGAGAAGGGGATCATCCACGGGCACTCGTACAAGATCTGCCGCGCCATCGAGGAGGGGCTCCGGCCCGAGAATCGCGCCCGGTTGGTGACCCACACCTCGAGCGCGGGGCGCGACGCCGCCCTCGACGCGCACCTCTCGCGGCCCGGCCCCACCGTGCTGCTCACGCCGTCGATGACCGAGGGGATCGACCTGGTCGGCGATCTCGCGCGCTGGCAGGTGATCTGCAAGATTCCCTACCCGTACCTCGGCGATCCGCAGGTGGCTCGGCGCAAGGAGCTCGACCCCGCCTGGTACGCCTGGCGCACCGCCCTCACGATCGTGCAGGCCTACGGGCGCTCGGTTCGCAGCGCCGACGACCGCGCCGTCACCTACATCCTCGACGCGGGCTTCCCTGCGTTCCTGGCGCGCAACCGGCGCCGCTTCCCCGACTGGTTCGTCGAGGCGATTCGCACCTGACCGAAGGCGCTGCGGCGCGAGCACGCCCACCCCGGCGTCCGCCCAGCCGGCCGTCTAGCTGCCGGCGTCCTCGCCCGCGAACGGGAGGTGCATCGGCCGTTCGGCGGCCGTGCGCAGCACCATGATCGTCTCGGTGCGCTCCACGCCCTCGAGCATGAACAGCCGATCGAGGAAG
>CBDUCW010000118.1:0-6953 GCA_965365745.1 uncultured Trueperaceae bacterium | reverse complement strand
GACGAGCCCACCAGCGCCCTCGACCCCGAGCTGGTCGGCGAGGTGCTCGAGGTGATGGTCAACCTCGCCAAGGAGGGGATGACCATGGTCGTGGTCACGCACGAGATGGGCTTCGCCCGCGAGGTCGGCGATCGCGTGATCTTCATGGACGCCGGGCAGATCGTCGAAGTCGGCTCGCCCGAACACTTCTTCCAGAACCCGCAGGAGGACCGGACCCGCTCGTTCCTGTCGAAGATCCTGTAGCCGCCCGCGGCGGCCCGGCGACGGAGCACGGCCCGCGTCGACGCGGGCCGTGCGCAGGCGTGCGCGCGGGCCAGACGCGGGAACCTCACAGCAGGGCGTCGGCCCCGTCGCTATGCTCGGTCCATGACGTCGCGCGGAGGCCCCGAATCGGTCGGTCGGCCCCCGTGCTCCGGTCCGACGAAGGCGCGTGCGCCTCTGCGGGCCGTCCGCAGCGAAGGAGTCCCGCATGAGGTACGCCCAGTGACCGCGCCCCACGTTCGATTCGCGCCCGACGAGCGCAGCCGCCGCCGCTGCCGCAGCGCGCACCGGCCCCAGCGTCGGCGCGGCATCCCGCGCGCAGCGACGACGCGTCCCCGGAGCGCCGCCCGATGAGCGACGTGGAAGGCGAAGCCCGCGGCATCCGCATCGCCGACCTGCTCGCGTCGATGGTGCACGAAGGCTCGTCGGACATCCATCTGCAGGCGGGCGCGCCGCCGCACATGCGGGTCGACGGCGAGCTCGTCCCGCGCAAGAACATGCCCAAGCTCACGCCGGAGCAGACCGAGCAGATCGCCCTGGCGATGATGAACGACCAGCAGCGCAAGCTGTTCACGCACCGGCACGAGCTCGACTTCGCCTTCACGATCCCCGAGATCGCCCGCTTCCGGTGCAACGTGTTCCGGCAGCGCGGCTCGGTGGGCATCGCAATGCGCGTGATCAGCGACGTGATCCCCGGCTTCGAGACGCTGGGTCTCTCGCCCACGGTGATGGCGGACTTCGCCTCGCAGCCGCGCGGCCTGGTGCTCATCACCGGCCCCACCGGTTCGGGGAAGTCGACCACGCTCGCGGCCACCGTCGACTACATCAACCGTCGCTACGCGCGCAACGTGATCACGGTCGAGGATCCGATCGAGATCCTCCACAAGAACAACAAGAGCCTGGTCATCCAGCGCGAGGTCGGCCTCGACACCGCGAACTTCGTCGATGCGATCAAGTACGCCCTGCGGCAGGATCCCGACGTGCTGATGGTCGGCGAGATGCGCGACAAGGAGACGGTGGAGTCGGCGCTCACCGCCGCCCAGACCGGGCATCTGGTGCTGTCGACGCTGCACACGCTCGACGCGGTGCGCACCGTCAACCGCATCATCGACTTCTTCCCGCCGTACGAGCGGCCGCAGATCCGGATCATGCTCGCCGAGTCGCTCCTGGGGATCGTCAGTCAGCGCCTGCTGCCCCGCGCGGACGGACCCGGCCGCGTGCTGGCCCAGGAAGTGCTGGTCAACACGCCGCTCATCCGCGACTACATCAAGGACGAGAACAAGACGGCGCTGATCAAGGAAGCGCTGATGGAGCAGAACCTGCGCGGCATGCGCAGCTTCGACCAGGACCTGGTCGAGCTCTACCTCGGGCAGAAGGTCAGCCTCGAGGACGCGGCCTACTTCGCCACCAGCCCGCACGAGCTGCGGCTGATGCTCACGCGGCGGCTCGGCGGCGACGACGCCTTCGCCGAGAGCGAGCTCGACGCTGCGCTCAAACAGCGCGGGGCCTACGGCTGAGCCGAGCGGGAAGCCCGGCGGGCCGTGCCCCGCCGCTCGCTCCGCCCCGCGTTGCATTCTCAGCTCGCGTTGCATTCTCCGCCCCCGTCGCGCCGCGCGACGGGGGCGACCGCATGCGACACTTCGACATGCGTTCCACCGTCACCGATGCCTACGCCCGGAGCCTGATCGACCACCACCCGCTCGAGGTGGCGCGCGTCCTCGAGGGGCTCGACCTCGATCAGGCGCTCGCCGAGCTGCTCGAGCTGCCGGCGCGGAGCCGCCCGCTCGTCGTCGAGAACTTCAGCGAGCCCTTCGCCGCTCGCTTGCTGGGACGGGCCGAGGCCGGCGACCGTCGCGAATGGCTGCGCGAGATGCCCAGCGAGGTCGCGGTCGACATCCTCGCGCACGTCTCGAATGCCGACGCCGAGCGGTTCCTGGCCGAGCTCCCGACGCTCCACCGCGAGGAGGTCGAGGAGCTGCGCGGCTACCCGGAGGACACCGCGGGGAGCGCCATGTCGCCCGAGGTCACCGCGCTGCGGGCCGACGCGACGGTCGCCGACGCCCTGACCCGGCTGCGCCGGTTGGCCCGGGTCGGCGACGGCGTGAGCTACGTCTACGTCGTCGACGAGGAGGAAGAGCTCGTCGGCGTGCTGCTGATGCGCGATCTGGTCCTGGCGCTGCCACGGACGCCGCTCCGCGAGGTGATGATCGGCGACGTCGCCCGGGTCTACGTCGACGACCCGCTCGAGCGCGTGGCCGACGTGCTGGCCGAACGAAACCTGCTCGCGGTACCGGTGGTCGACGACGGCGAGCGGCTGCGGGGCGTCGTGTCGGGCTCGGCGCTCGCCTCCGAGCTCGTCGAGGAGGGCTTCGAGGACGCTCAGAAGATGTTCGGGGCCGGGGCCGACGAGCACGCGAGTTCGCCCGCCGGGTTCGCGATTCGCAAGCGGCTCCCGTGGCTCCAGATCAACCTCGCCACCGCGTTCCTGGCCGCTGCGGTCGTCGGTGCCTTCGAGTCCGTGATCGCCGAACTCACCGTCCTGGCCGCGTTCCTCCCCGTCGTCGCCGGGCAGGGCGGGAACGCCGGTGCCCAAGCGCTCGCGGTCATGCTCCGCGCCCTGGCGCTCGGCGAGATTCGCCACGCGGCCTCGCGCGTCGTACTCAAGGAGGCGGTGGTCGGCCTCGTCAACGGCGTGGCCACGGGCGCCGTGGCCGGCGCAATCGCCTGGCTGGCGACGGGCCTGCCCGGCCTCGGGGCCGTCGTCTTCGTCGCCATGATCGGAAACCTCGCGGTCGCCGGAGCGGCCGGGGCCGCGATCCCGTTGTTGCTCGATCGAGCCGGTCAGGATCCGGCGCAGTCGTCGAACATCCTGTTGACGACCGTCACCGACATCGTCGGCTTCGCGAGCTTCCTGGGGCTCGCCGTCCTCGCCCGGGGCTGGCTGCTCGCCTGAGGCGCATCGCGCCGCACTCCGTCAGGAGCGCTTCTTCGATCGCCGGCGCCGCTTGCGCCGCCTGCGCTTGCCCTTGCTACCGCCGCCGTCCCCGCCGGAGGAGCGGGATTCGCCCTCCGACCACGAAGTCATCTCGCCGCCGTGGTCGACCTTGACCAGGGTGGCGTCGATCCGGTGCTCGTCGAGGCGCTGCGTCAAGCGCAGGATCGCGTGGGGCGGCTCGGCGTCGACGATGACGTAGCTTCCCCCGGGGTGCAGGTGGAACACCCGCCCCGTTCGCGGACCGAAGATCGTGTCCATGTCCATCGTGCCCGCGAAGGTCGCCACGACGTCCTTGCCGAGCATGGGGATGCGCTGCTGCTCGACCTCCGAGTCGAGGCTGCGGACTTCGCGCAGCATCGAGAGGGGGTCGCGCAGCGGCCGCAGGTACGGGATCTCGGCCCGGTCCCGAGATCCGCGCGACGCGCGCACGAGCCCGCTGCCGTGATCGAAGTCGACGTCGAAGGTGCGCGACTCCGAGCGGCTCTCGGTGATCTCGCGGAACGCGAAGCTCAGGTAGCGATTGCGGTGGCAGCGGCTGAGCTGGCGGATCGTCGCCTGGCCGAGGCTGCCGCTCAACGACAGGGCCCCCTCGAGGTGCAGCGTTCGCCCCTGGGCGCGCTCCATCAGCACGTGCGTTCCGACCGGCTTGCCGCGCAGCGTCAAGCGGTAGGTTTGGGTTTCGACGGATGCCACGCCCGACGCTACCACGGCCCGCGTCGTCGCCCGGGAGCCGTGGGAACGGCGCGCAGGACGCCGTGCGTGCGGACGGGGCCGCGGCGGACGACCCGCCAAACGGGGGCTCGTCGCGCGCCGGCCACGCTCGCGGCGCCCTTGCAGAAGAGGCCGGGGCGATCGGGACCGCGCCGGCGTCGCCGGGCTAGAACGGCAGGTCGTCGTCGCCGAGGGTGGCGAGCTCCTGGGTCGATTTGCCCTGCCGCAGGATGTTGATGAACAGCGAGACGAGCGCCGGGTCGAGTTGCTGCCCGCTGCGCGCCTCGAGGCCGCGCTCGACCTCGTTGAGGGGGAGCGCTTCGCCGCGTTCGCTCGACAGCATGTCGAAGACGTCGGCCACGGCGACGATCCGGGCGAGCAGCGGGATCTCGTCCTTGCGCAGCCCCGCCGGGAAGCCGCTGCCGTCCCACGCCTCGTGGTGGGCGCGGATTCCGTGGGCGGCGCCGGCGAGGAGGTCGGCCGAGGCCACGAGGTTCGCGCCGCGGGTGGGGTGGTCGTGGCTCTCGCTGGCGAGCGGCTCGCCGCTGCCGAGCTTGCCGATGTCGTGCAGCATGGCAGCGAAGTAGAGGTCGACGAGCTGGCTCTGCGGCAGTTCGAGCGCCCGCCCCAGGGCGAGGGCGTAGGCCGTGACGCGCTCGCCGTGACCGAGCTGCGCGAAGTCCTGCGCCTCCATGGCCTGCACGAAGGCGCGCGAGAACTCCACCAGGCTCAGCTTGGCGTGCCGCAGTTCGGCGTCGCGGCTGACGGCGGCGCCCAGGATCGCTCCCCAGGTGGCGGCCCGCTCGACGTCGGCATCCGTGAACGATCCGGTGTCGTGCCGCAGGAGCAGCAACGCGCCGTAGTCGTGGAACTCGCCGCGGACCGGCACCACGAGGCCGACTTGGGCGTCGCGCAGGCCGAGGTCGCTGAGCGCTCGACGGACCTCGGCCGCGTTGGGGGTGAACAGCTCCTGGACCACGTTGGTGATCGTGCGGGGCCCGGGGTTTCGCCACGGGCCGTGCACCGCGGGAACGGTCCGCAGCCCGGGGCCGTAGCCGACCTGGGCCTCGAATGCGTAGCCTTCGTCGCGCCGTGCGACGGTCATGCCGCGCACCTCGCCCGCGTAGTGCGAGCAGAGCTGGTCGAGCGCGGCGAGCGCGCGGTCGGCCGGTTCGCGCCGGCCGAGGATGCGCTCGATCGTCCCCACGGGATCGCGCGGTCCTGCAGAATCCGTACCGAAGAGTCGTCGTAGCACGCGTCGCGCCTCCCGAGCGTCGAGCTCCCGCGGATCCGTCGAGGGGCGGACGCGCCCGGATGCCCGGAGCGTCAGGCCGGCGCGGCCGCCGCGGGGCGGCTCGCGCCTCCGATGGTACCCGACGCGGTCGGGCGCCGCGGTGCGATCTTCGGCTCCCACGCACCGAAGCCCGAGGGCCGAGCGTTCCGCCACGGCAGGGGCGAGGTCAGGGGCCCGCGGCCGGACCGCTGGCGCCCGCGAAGGGTTCGCGGAGCCAGCCGCCTTCGTCGTGCAGCTGCTCGGCGAGCGGAAGGACCGCTTCGACGGTGCGCCGCAGGCGCGCGTTGAGGTCGGCGAGCCGACCCGGCATCGGGACGTCGTAGCCCTCGTCGTTCGGCCGCAGGTACAGCGCGCGGTTGAACTCGAGGCTGATCACCGGCGTGCCGCCGAAGCCGCCGTAGCGCCCCTGGATCCCGCCCACCGCGAAGGGGTGGTTGAGGGCGATCTCGGCCGGCACCACCGGCGTCGCCTCGATCACGTCGCGGAACTCGCGCCACAGCGCATCGGCGAAGCCCCGCGCGACGTGCCCGGGAACCGAGACGCTTCCGTCCCCGATCGAGGGGTCGGGCTCGCCCCGCTCGTCACCGCCGGTGATCAGGTTGAAGGCGGGCCGCACCGTGCCCAGGTCGGGGCCGAGCGCCGGCCCGACCGGCGTCATGCAGTGGCCGTCGAGCAGCAACAACGGGTGGCTGCGGCCCAGGGTGCGGGTCACGGTGGCGTGGAACGGGTCCCAGTAGCGCTCGAGCCGCTCCTCCTGTTCCTCGAGGCCGGGCTCGTTGCCCTCGACGTAGAGCGCCTCGCGCGCGAAGTCGACCCGTTTGATCACCCCGTTCTCGCTGCGATCGGTGCGGGTCCGGTTCAGATCGACCACGAAGCGGGAGACCGTCGCGTGGACGGCGCGGGCGCCGTCGAGCTCGAAGAGCGCGTCGGTCCACGGATCGCTCTGGTGGAACAGGCGCCGTCGCAGGCGCCTGCGCGCCTCGGGATCCCGGGCCGCATCGCCGAGCATGCGGGCGATCACGTCGTGGGGGATCTCCGACGACGCGTGGGTCGTGGTGACGAGGACGGGGAGCGCGGACGGCATGAGCGCCCAGGATACCGTGCCCCCCCGCCGCCGGCCGTCGCGTGGGGCTCGGAGCGTCGTGCAGGACGGAGCCGGTACACTGGGTGCCATGCTCGATCTGCGTTTCATTCGCGACCACCCCGACGCGGTTCGCCGCGCGATCCGCGCCAAGCAGCTGCCCGACGCCGAAGGCAAGCTCGACGCCCTGCTCCTCGCCGACGAGGAGCATCGCCTGCTCCGCAGCGACCTCGAGGAGAAGCAGGCGCACCGCAACGCCGAGAGCAAGAAGATCGGCGAGATCAAGCGGACCGGCGGCGACGCCGACGCCCTCATTCGTGCCATGGGCGAGCTTTCGGCCGAGGTCAAGCGCCTCGAGGAGCGCGAGCGCTCGCTGCAGCAGCGCATCGACGACCTGATGCTCGAGGTGCCGAACCTCCCCCACGAGAGCGTCCCCTACGGCGAGAGCGAGCACGACAACGTGGTGGTGCACGAGCGCGGCACCGTCCCCTCGTTCGACTTCGAGGCGCGCCCGCACTGGGACCTCGGGGCCGAGGCGGACTGGTTCGACCTCGAGTCGGGCGCGACGGTGACGGGCGCCGGCTTCCCGGTGTTCAAGGGCGCCGGAGCGC
>CBDUCW010000117.1:0-7068 GCA_965365745.1 uncultured Trueperaceae bacterium | reverse complement strand
ATCACGTTGCGCCGCGACCGCTACGTGATCCCCGTCAAGGCCAGCTTCCAGTCGCGCGTGCCCGGCATCGCGCTCGACAGCTCGGACTCCGGCGCCACCGTATTCCTCGAGCCGCAGAGCGTCGTGCCGATGAACAACGAGTTGGCGATGCTCGAGTTCGAGGAGCGCGACGAGGTGCGCCGGATCCTGCTCGACCTCGGCAAGCGGCTGGCGAACGAACCCAAGCTCGAGCGCACGCTCGAGGTGCTGGCCGAACTCGACCTCGTCAATGCGGCCGCCCGGCTCGCCGCCGACTGGCGCATGGCCAAGCCCGAGTTCGTGGACCCCGAAGGCGGCGCCGTCCGCCTCCACGAGGCGCGGCACCCGCTCATCGAGGACTGCGTGCCCAACACCATCGAGTTGAGCGAGGCGACCCGCCTGCTGATCGTCACGGGGCCGAACGCCGGGGGCAAGACCGTGCTGATCAAGACGCTGGGCGTCGCTGCGCTCATGGCCCAGGCCGGGCTGTTCGTCGCCGCCGCGCCGGTCCCGGTGCCGCGGTTGCCCTACGTGCGCGCGCTGCTCACCGACATCGGCGACGAGCAGTCGATCGAGGCCTCGCTGTCGACCTACGCCGGCCACCTCACCAACCTCGGGCGCATCGTCGATCACGCCGCGCCCGACGTGCTGGTGCTGATCGACGAGCTCGGCTCCGGCACCGATCCCGACGAAGGCGCGGCGCTGTCGCAGGCCATCCTCGAGTCGGTGCTCGCGACCGGCGCCCTCGGCCTGGTGACGACCCACCTGGCCCCGCTCAAGGTCTTCGCGTCGGAGACGGACGGCGTGCAGAACGCCGCCATGCGCTTCGACGTCGAGGCGCTCGCCCCCACCTTCGAGCTGGTCGTGGGCCAGCCGGGGCGCAGCTACGCGCTGTCGATCGCCGAGCGCCTCGGGCTCGGCGAGGTGGGGCCGGCCGCCGACGGCGGACCGACCCTGCTCGAGCGGGCCGCCGAGATCCTCGGACCCGAGGGCGAGCGCCTCGAGCGCCTGCTCGAGCTGCTCGAGCAGCAGCGCGAGGCCCAAGCCGAGCGGCTCGCCGAACTCGAGCGCGAGCGGGCCACCGCCGTCGAGGAAGCCGACCTGCTGCTCGAGCAGATCGAGTCGCTTCGGGAGAGGGAGGAGGAGGTGCTCGCGGCCGCGGCCGAGCGCGCCGACGAGATGCTGCAGGACACGCTCGAGCGGGCCAAGGAGCTCAAGCGCACCGCGACCACCGACCGCGAACAGCGCGGCAGCGCCCTCGAGGAGATCCAGCGGATGCGCCGCGAGGCGCAGCAGACCGCGGCGTCGAAGCGCCCCGAGCGGCCGCCGTCCGACGGCTTCGCGCCCGGCGCGACCGTGCACAGCAAGACCTACGATGCCGAGGGGCCGATCGTCGAGATCCGCGGCGACGACGTCGTCGTGCAGCTCGGCCTGCTCAAGGTCGAAGTGCCGCGCAGCGATCTCCGCGTCGTCGACGAAGCGCCCTCCGAAGGACGCTCGGGTGGGGGAGGGCGCTCGGGCGCCCCCGCCATCGGCTCGGCCGCCTTCGACCGCGAGCTCAACATCCGCGGAGAGCGCGTCGAGCCCGGCCTCGAGAAGGTCCGCGACTTCCTGCTCGAGGCCCGTGCGATGAAGGTCGATTCGGTGCGAATCCTGCACGGCAAGGGCACGGGCGCCCTCCGGGACGCCGTGCGCACCTTCCTGCGCGACGAGAAGACGGTGGAGCGGTTCGAGGATGCCGTGCCCTACGAAGGCGGACACGGCGTGACGGTCGCCTACCTGCGCGGCTGATCCCAAACCCGGCTATCCTCGTCGCATGACTGCACGAGCGCCCGTCGACCGCGCCTCGCTCGAGCGCGAGGTGGCGGCCGAACGCCGCGCCCTCCGCTTCCACGCCACGCTCGTGGCGATCACCCTCTTCGGATTCCTCGCGGCGCTGTTGGCGCCGCGCATCGGTTTGAGCGGCGCCCCGCTGATCGGCGTCTACGTCGTGACCTACCTCGCCGGCGGCACCCGCGCGGCGATCGAGGCCGGCCGGGCGCTGCTGCGCGGGCGGCTCGACATCGACCTGCTCATGGTGCTGGCGGCGCTCGCCGCGGCCGCGGTGGGGGAGCCGCGCGACGGCGCGTTCCTGCTGTTCCTGTTCAGCCTCGCCGAGACGCTCGAGGACTACGCCCTCGGGCGCACCAAGCGGGCCGTCACCTCGCTGATGGATCTGCGCCCCGACACGGCCGTTCGGATCGACGATCGGGGCGACGGCGAGGCCGACTACGTCACGGTGCCGGTCGAGGAGCTCTCGCTCGACGAGCGCGTGCTGGTGCGCCCGGGCGCCTTCGTGCCGGTCGACGGAGAGATCGTCGAGGGCGAAAGCGCCGTGGATCAGGCGGCGATCACGGGCGAGTCGGTGCCGGTCGACAAGGGGCCCGGCGACGACGTCTTCGCAGGGACGGTCAACGGACACGCGACGCTCGTGGTGCGGGTCACGAAGCCGGCCGAGGCCACCACGCTCGCGCGCATGATCGAACTGACCACGCAGGCGCAGGAGGCGCGGGCCCCGAGCGAGCGCTTCAGCGACTGGTTCGGGCAGCGCTACACGATCGCCGTCCTCGTCGGCAGCGCGCTGGCGCTCCTGATCTTCCTGATGGTCGGACTGCCGCGCGATGCGGCCTTCTACCGAGCGGCCACGCTGCTCGTGGTGGCGAGCCCCTGTGCGATCGTGATCAGCGTGCCCGCCGCCATCCTGGCGGCGCTCGCCGCGGCCGCGCGGCGCGGGGTTCTGTTCAAGGGCGGGGCCGCGCTCGAGCAGTTCGGAGCCATCGACCTGGTCGCCTTCGACAAGACCGGGACGCTCACCACCGGACTGCTGGAGGTGGCCGACGCGATCGCCTTCGAAGGCGACGAGGACGAGCTCCTCGCCCTGGCGGCGGGGATCGAGCAGACCTCGGACCACCCGATCGCCACCTGCCTCGTCGACGCGGCACGGGAGGCCGGAGTGACCCCGGTCGCGGTGCGCGCCTCGCAGGCGCACCCGGGCTTCGGGGTCAGCGCCCAGTCGAACGGAACACCCGTGTGGGTCGGCAAGCCGGGCTTCCTCGAGCACTTCGGTGCCGAGTTCGAGGCCGAGCAGCGGTCGGCCCTCGACGCGCTGATGGACGCCGGGCGCACCGCGGTGGTCGTCGGGCGCGACCATCACGTGGTCGGCATCATCGGCGTGGCCGATCGGCCCCGCGAGCACGTGCGCGCGGCGATCGACGCGCTCCACGCGCGCGGCGTGACCCGCGTGGCGATGCTCACCGGCGATCACAAGCGCGTCGCCGAGGCGATCGGGCGAGAGCTCGGCTTCGAGCCCGACGAGGTGCACGCCGACCTGCTGCCCGACCAGAAGGTCGCGCGGGTGCAGGAGCTTCGCGAGCACGGGGAGGTCGCCTTCGTGGGCGACGGGATCAACGACGCGGCTGCGCTCGCCAGCGCCGACGTGGGGGTGGCGATGGGCAGCGCCGGCAGCGATGCGGCCCTCGAGGCCGCCGACGTCGCGCTGCTCGCCGACGACCTTCGGGTGTTGTCGTTCGCGCACGATCTCGCCGCGCGGGCGAATCGGATCATCCGGCAGAACCTGATCTTCGCGGTCGCCATCATGGCGGTCATGGTGGTGCTCACCCTGGCGGGGACGCTGCCGCTCCCGCTCGGCGTGGTCGGCCACGAGGGCGGCACGATCCTCGGCGTCGCGAACGGCCTGCGCTTGCTGGGCGGAAACCGGTAGGCCGACGCGCCCGCGGTAGCATCCCCCATGGACCGAAGCCGAATCCGTCTCGACCCGCACGAGAAGCAGTACGTGATCGACGCCCTGGCCGAGGACTCGTGGCGGATGTTCCGCATCCTCGGCGAGTTCGTGCAGGGCTTCGAGGACATGGCCGACGTCGGCAAGGCGGTCACGATCTTCGGATCGGCGCGCCTTCGCGAGGACAGCCCGTGGTGGGACAAGGCCGAGCGGCTGGCGCGCGAACTCGCCGACTGCGGCTACGCCGTGCTCACGGGCGGGGGTCCCGGAATCATGGAGGCCGGGAACAAGGGCGCCTACGAGTCGGGCGGGCGCAGCGTGGGGCTGAACATCGACCTCCCGCACGAGCAGTCGCCGAACCCATTCCAGACCGATTCGCTGGACTTCAAGTACTTCTTCGTGCGGAAGGTGATGCTGGTGAAGTACTCGACGGCCTTCGTGGTGTTTCCCGGCGGATTCGGGACCATCGACGAGCTGTTCGAGGCGCTCACGCTGATCCAGACCAAGAAGATCAAACCGTTCCCCGTCTACCTGATCGGCGTCGAGTACTGGCGCGGTCTGGTGCAGTGGCTGCAGGGAACGCTCGAGCGCATGGGAACGATCAGCGAGCACGACTTGCACCTGTTCAAGGTGGTCGACGACGTCACGATCATCCCCGACGGGATCGACCGCTACTACGAGGAGCTCAACCACGGGGGCTTCGACCTGCCGGAGGACGACGCGCCGGACGGTGGCTGAACCTCCGCTATCGGGTTATCCGACTGCACGGCTTCAGAGAACTTGACACGACCGGACTCAGGTTCTATATTGTCAGCCGTAGCGAGGCGGTGCCGGCGTCGCCGGTTCCGTGCGCAGCTGCCACCGACGCCTTGGGGCGCGGGCAGAGGCCACGGACGCGAATGCGCCGCTCGCCTCCGATGCCGTCGCTTCCCCCGGCTCCGAGCCGGCTCGGGCGACGGAATCGAACCCGATCGACGCACGCGCTCGATCCCGCAAGGAGGAATTCCATGGCACTCGTTCGTACCCGCACCCTTCCCACCCCGTACGGCGGCCGCTCGCTCCTCGACGAGTTCGACCGCATGTTCAACGAGGTCACGTCGCCGATGTACGGCGCCGAGACCCCCCGCGGCACCTTCGCGGCCGACCTGTACGAGACCGAAGACGCGGTCGTCCTCGAGATGGCCGTCCCCGGCCTGACCGCCGACGAACTCGACATCAGCGTCGAAGGTCGCACGCTGACCCTCGCCGCCAGTCTCCCCGAGCGGGAGTCCGAGGGCCGCCGCTACCTGATGCAGGGCATCGTTCGCGGCGACCTCAACCGCACGCTGCGGCTGCCGCGCAACGTCGACACCGACGCGATCGAGGCGTCCGTGCGGCACGGCATGCTCACGCTGCACATGCCGAAGGTCGCCGAAGCGAAGGTCCGCAAGATCCAGATCAACAACGCCTGACCGTCAGGCGCCGCAGAGCGTTCGGGCCGAGGTTCCGCGAGGAGCCTCGGCCCGTCGCCGTGCCGGCGAGCCCTTGCGGCGCAGGGCGGGGCGCGGCGGAGGTCGCCCGGACGCGCGTCCGCGCCGACGGTCGTCAGTCGACGTCGGTGAACGGAGGCAGAGCGCGCTCGCCGAAGACCTGGGCGGCGAGGTCGTAGATGGCACGGGGCTCGAGCCCGGAGCCGAGGAAGGTGCGATCGCCCTGCCAGATCTCGACGTGCGGGTGCGGGTCGTCCTGCAGGCCCTCGGCGGCCTCGGCCGTGCCGGAGTTTCCGGTGTAGCCGATCTCCTGCCCCTGCGAGACGGTCGAGCCGACGACGATCTCGGGCGCGACGCCCGACAGGTGCGCGTAGCGCGACACGAAGCCCCCGGCGTGCTCGATCCACACCTGGCGGCCCCGGAGCGCGTCGAGCACCTCGGGCGGTGTCGACAAGCTGCCGGAGGCGTCGGCGATCAGCGCGTCGTACCCCTCGCGCGTCAGCTCGACGTAGTCGGTGTCGGCGCGCAGTACGGTGCCGTTGGCGACCGCCTGCACCGGCGTGCCGTACTCGATCGGCACGCTGACCGTTCCGTCGTAGAAGTCGAAGCCCTCGTGCGTCCCGTTGCGGTAGGCCCGCGGCGCGCCGGGCAGGTGGTTCGCGCGGCTCGACAGCGTGGCCCCGGCGACGGGGACCACGTAGGCCGACGGCCAGCCACGGACGAAGGGTCGTTCGGTGAGCTCCTCGAGCCGTCCGAACAGGCCGCTGTTGCGCACCGTCGAGTTCTCGCGCGCCAGATCGAGCGCCGTCTGCCCCTCGGCGTTGGTGACCGTCGGATCGGCGCCGGCGTTCAGCAGGTACAGCGCCGGGCGCGGGTCGGCGCCGTCCCGCGCGGCGTACATCAAGGGGGTCCAGCCGGTGTCGCTCACTGCGTTGACGTCGGCTCCGGCTTCGACGAGGGCGTCGACGACGGCGAGCGAAACCCGGTTGTGGATCGCGTCCATCAGCGGCGTCTGGCCGAAGGCGTCGGTGGCGTCGACGGCTTCGCCGGCGGCGAGCCGTTCTTGCACCGCGGCGACGTCCCCGCTGCGGACCACCTCGAAGAGCGTGTTGCGCTCCTCGATCGCCTGCGGGGCGCCGCCGAACGGCGTGCCGAGGATGCCGAACTGCCAGAGCCCGACCAGGACGGCGGCGATGACGAGGAGGAGGGCGACCAGGGCACGAAGCATGGGTCGATGATACCCACGCCTCGATGAGCCGCCGATGGGCCCGGGAGGGCCCGGTCAGTCGGCGGCGGCGACGCCCTCGCGGGATGCGGTCGGCGCCTCGGGCGCGGGGACGGGCTCGACCCGCACCGGCACGTTCCCGAAGGTCGAACCGCCGCCGAGATCGGTCAGCCGCTCGTTGGTCAGATCGTTGAGCCCCTTGCCGTCGGGAGCGAGTTTGGGCCACCACTGCCCGATCGCCACCGCCACCCCGCGGCGGGCCGCGTCGGTGACCTCGATGCGCCGGAGGATCTCGCCGTGCCGCGACACGACGCGGGAACGCACTCCATCGATCACGCCGAGCTCGGCGGCGTCGTCGGGGTGCAGCAGCATGCGCGGCTCTCCGCCGGCGGCCTCGAGCAGCGAATCCACGTTGCCCATCGAGGTGTTGAGCACGTGCTCGCCGGGCGGACTGATCAGCCGGAGCGGAAACGCCTCGTCGGGGTTCTCGTCGAAGTCGCCCGGTGAGAGCACCTGGAACTCACCGTCGAGGTAGCGCAGCTGCGCCTCCCCCTTGAGACCGAAGAATTTATCAAACC
>CBDUCW010000116.1:0-7101 GCA_965365745.1 uncultured Trueperaceae bacterium | reverse complement strand
CTATACGGCCCGCCGCGGCGCCCGCCGCGGCGAGACCGAGCATCCGGAGCGGGCGGGAATCGGTCCCGAACCGGCGGGCGCCGCGGGGCTGCGCGCCCGGACGCGGCCGCCCCGAGCGCCGGAGTGCGATCCATCGCGGCGCCCCCCGCCCCGTCATCTGCTACCTTCGACGCCCATGATCGATCCGACCGCCCCCTTCGACCTGCCGCCCGACGCCCGCCTCGCCGGCCTGTCGGTCGCGCGCCGCCCGCTCGGCTCCGTGTCGGACGCCGTGGGCGTCGCGCTCGAACGCTTCCACGCCTCGTGGACGGCGCACCAGGTGATCGCGCCGACGCTGTACGTCGTCGGCGGGCGCGAGGGGGGCGGGTGGGTGCCGCTGGCCGAGGCCTACACGCTCGAGTTGCTGAGCTGGGACCTCGTCGAAGCGCTCGTCGAGGCCTTCGAGATCGAGGAGGGGGCCCGCGGCTTCCTGTTCGCCTCGGAGGGGCGCGGCGCCACGACGGGCACGCGCCTGTTCGTGGTGCAGGGAACCGTGGACGGCCAGCCGCACTACGGCGCGCTCGACCTCGAGACGATGCGGCCCAGCGCCGAGCACTACCGAAGCATCCTCGACCTGCCGCGGAGCGCCGGTCGGCGCGCGGGGTCGGCGCCGCACGGCTGACGCGGCGCGGCGGCGCTCGGCGACGGTCGCACCGGGGGGCGCCGCAGCGTGGGGTCGATGCCGCCCGCGTCGGGGATTCACGGACGACGCGCCGCGGCTCCGCTCCGCATGATCGCGGTATCCCTCCGCTGGGGCCGGAGGGGCCGGCGCGCGCCGCCATGCCGACCGCGCGGACCGGCGAAAGGAGGCCGTCGTGCCGACCCGCACCGAATACGCCAACGGGATCCCCTGCTGGGTCGATCTCAACACCAACGACCCCGCGGCCGCGGAGCGCTTCTACGGCGAGCTGTTCGGCTGGGAGTTCGAGGACTCGTTCGTCGAGGGCCAGGCTGCGAGCGGCTACTCGATCGGTCGCCTGAAGGGCAAGGCCGCGGCCGGGATCGGCGCCCAGGGCGACGGCGATCCGATGCCGTCGATGTGGAGCCTGTACTTGGCGAGCGACGACGTCGATGCCGGGGTGGCGGCCGCGACGGAGGCCGGCGCCTCCGTGCTCGCCGGACCGATGGACATCCCGCCGCACGGCCGCATGGCCTTCGTGCAGGACCCGGCGGGCGCCGCCGTCGGCCTGTGGCAGGCCGGCGAGCACCTCGGCTGCGAGATCGTCAACGAAGACGGCGCCTTCGTCTGGTGCGAAGTCCAGACCGACGACAACGACGCGATCGACGCCTTCTACCCGGTGCTCGGCGCGACCTTCGAGGACATCGACTTCGGTGGAGGGATGTACCACGCGATGAAGGTCGGCGACCGCACCGTGGGCGGAAGCTGGCCGCTCATCGAGGGCGTACCTCCCAACTGGCACGTGTACTTCGCGGTCGACGACTGCGACGCGTCGACCCAGGTGGCGCTCGACCACGGCGCAACGGCGCTCAACGGCCCCATGGACACGCCGGCGGGGCGCATGACCGTGCTGCGCGATCCGGTCGGCGCGGTGTTCAGCATCATCCAGATGACCTACCTGGACGACTGATCGCCGTCGGGCGGGCGCACGCGAACGACATGGCGTGCGCCCGGACCGTCGGAAGCGGCGCCGGTTCGCCGAAGAGGTGCTAGGACGTGGCTTCGGTGAAGGACCAGGTCTCGCCGTCGGGTCCGACGAGGTCGAACTCGCGGTCGCCCCACGGACGCGTCACCGGGGCCTCGGGGCGGGCACCGCCGGCCTGCATGTCGACCGGCTCGAGCCTGGCGTCGACCGCCCGCGCGAAGTGGGCATCGACGTCGGGAACCGCGGCGTGCACGATCGTGCCGCCGCGCGGCGGGGCCTCGGAGGCAGGGTGGAGCATGATTTCGCCCGGGCCGAGCGCGACCCACTCCATGCCTCCGTAGCCGCGCAGATGGCGGTAGCCGGCGCGCACGAGGAAGGCCCGCGTCGCCGCCGGATCGCGGCAGAACACGACGAGGTGGTGGAAGCGGAGCGCAGCGTCGGCCATGGCCGGAGTCTACGGGACCGCGTCGCAGCCGGTACCCTGTGCGCACCATGACGGATCGCGACGATCCCCCGACCGACCGCACCCTGCCCGACCGCATCCCCAGCGGCGCCTCCTTCGAGGCGCTGGCCGACGCCCTCGACGAACACGTCGACTACCGCGTGCTGCGTCGCTTCGTGCCGCGTCACGCGGTGCACCCCGAACGGGCCTCCGGCGACGACTTCGTGGGCCTGTTCGTCGACGTGGAGACCACGGGCCTCGACGCCTCCCGCGACGCGATCATCGAGTTCGCGGGCGTCCCCTTCACGTACACGCGCGAGGGGTGGGTCGCGTACGTCTACGAGGCCTACGACGCGCTCGAGGATCCCGGGCGGCCGATCCCCGCCGCGATCTCGAAGCTCACCGGCATCACCGACGAGGACGTCGCAGGGAAGCGCATCGACGACGAGCGCGTCGCCGCGCTCGTGGCCGCCGCCGATCTGGTGATCGCGCACAACGCCAGCTTCGACCGGCCCTTCCTCGAGCGACGCTTCCCCGTGCTCGAGCAGGCCGCCTTCGCCTGCAGCCGCGACGACGTCGCCTGGCGCGAACACGGCTTCGGCTGCCGTGGGCTCGAGCACCTCGCGCGCGACTTCGGCGTGTTCTACGACGCGCACCGCGCCGACGTCGACTGCCACGTGGGGATCCACGTGCTGGCGCAGCCGCTGCCCGGCAGCGGAGGTACCGTGCTCGGCAGCCTGCTCGCGAGCGCGCGGGCCCCGATCCACTACCTCGAGGCGACCGACTCCCCGTTCGACTCCAAGGACAAGCTCAAGGCACGGGGTTACCGCTGGAATGCGGCCAAGAAGGTGTGGCACACGCTGGTCGCCGACGATGCGCTCGCCGACGAGCTCGCCTGGTTGAAGGCCGAGGTCTACGGCGGCCGCATGCCGAAGCTCGCGCCGCGGCCGATCGGGCCGACCGACCGCTACAGCGTGCGGGACCCGCGGACGCGCTGACCGGTTCGCCGGTCGTCCCGAGCCGATGCGGGCGGCTGCGGTCGTGGGCGCGGGCTCGCGCCCGCCGCTAGGCTTCCGCGATCAGCTCGGGCCCGTCGTTCGCCACCGAATTCACGCGCCGGTCGACCGGGCGGTGGGCGAGCAGGCCGTCGGGCGCCGGATCGAGCAGCGCCGCGGCGTCGTCGGGTTCGGTGTCGCGGTCGAGCCAGCTCGCGAACTCGTCGGGCTCGAGGATGACCGGCATGCGGTCGTGCAGCGGCGCCATCTCGGCGTTGGGATCGGTGGTGACGATCGACGCGCTGACGAGCCGCCGGGCACCGTCCTCGCTGCGCCAGACGTCCATCAGACCGGCGAAGGCGAGCGGCTCGCCGTCGCTGCGTTCGATGAAGTGCGGCTGCTTGGCGCCGTTCGTCTTCTGCCACTCGTAGAAGCCGCTCGCCGGCACGAGCACGCGCCCCTTTCGGAACGCGCGGCGGAAGGTCGGCTTGTCGGCGACGCCGTCGGCGCGGGCGTTGAAGGTCGAGGCGCGCCAGTCGCCCGGATCCTTCACCCAGCTGGGGATCAGGCCCCAGCGGGCGCGCCCGGCACGCCGCTCGCCCTGGGCGTCCAGGAACACGAGCGGGATGTTCGTCGTGGGCGCGATGTTGTAGTGCGCGTCCTCGGCCAGCGCCTCGGGGTTGATGACGTCGAACAGGCGCTGCAGGTCCTGCTGTTTGTGGAACAGGGCGTAGCGGCCGCACATCGTGGGATCACCCTAGCGCGAAGCGCTGCGCCGGCGGCGGGCGAGCGATCTCGGGAGTCCCCGCGCCACGCCACGTGCGACCGAGACCTCCCTCCTGCGCCCGTATCCTGAACCCCCGTGGACCTGAACCCCCAGCAAGCGCGCGCCGCGACGTCGCTGCGTGGCCCGATGCTCGTGATCGCCGGCGCGGGCAGCGGCAAGACGCGCGTGATCGAAGCGCGGGTCGCGGCCCTGCTCGAGGAGGGCGTCGACCCCACCCGCATCCTGCTGCTCACCTTCACCCGGCGGGCGGCGGCGCAGATGCTGGAGCGGGTCACACGCCGGCAGGCGTCGGCCGAGCGCGTCGACGGCGGCACCTTCCACAGCTTCGCCTACCGCATGCTGGTGCGGCACTACCGCCACGTGCGGCTGCCGCGACGGCCCACGATCATCGACACCGACGACGCCGCCAACGCCATCGCCAGCGTCGTCGATCGGCTCGGCTACGACCTCAAGGAGGGCCGTCTGCCGAGCAAGCGCACGCTGCAGGCCGTGTTCTCGACGGCTACGAACAAGCGGCAGGCGCTCGAGGAGGTCGTCGCCGAGATGGCGCCCGACTTCGTCGACCGCGTCGACCGGATCCGGGAGGTGCGGCGGGCCTACGCCCGCTACAAGCTCGAGCAGGCGTACGCCGACTACGACGATCTGCTCGTCTTCCTGCTCCTGCTCCTCAAGCAGCCGCAGGTGGCGCCGCGCATCCAGGGTCGCTACGACCACGTGCTCGTCGACGAGTACCAGGACACCAACGCGGTGCAGGGCGACATCGTCACCCGCATGGCCGAACCCCACGGGAACGTGATGGTGGTCGGCGACGACGCGCAGGGGATCTACGGCTTCCGCGGCGCCTCGCACGGCAACATCATGGCCTTCCCCGAGCTGTTCGACGACGCGGCGATCGTCACGCTCGAGACCAACTACCGCAGCACCCAGGCCATCCTCGACGCCGCCAACGCCGTCCTCGCCACCATGCGGGAGCGCTTCGAGAAGCGCATGACGGCCGCGCCCGAGCAGGTCGGCGACGCTGGCAAGGCGCCGCGGCTGAACGTCTTCCCCGACTACGACCAGGAGACGTCCTGGATCGCCGATCGCCTGCAGCAGGCGCTCGAGGCCGGCGAGGAGCTCTCGCGCTACGCGGTCCTCTACCGCAACGCCTACCTCGGCATCCCGCTGCAGGGCGAGCTGATCCGCCGCCAGATCCCCTTCGAGGTCTACGGCGGGCAGCGCCTCGTCGACGCCGCCCACGTCAAGGACGTGCTCAGCTACCTGCGGGTGGTGCACAATCCGCTCGACGAGCTCGGGTGGATGCGGCTGCTGCAGCTGATCCGCGGGATCGGCGCGGTGCGGGCCAGCCGGATCTTCCGCGCGGTCACCAGCGGCGGCAACACCCTCGTGCCGCTCGACGACGGCGACAACCCGTTCCGTCGCCTCGACGCCATGATCGACGAGCTCAGCGCCAGCGCGCCCTACCGCAGCGATCTGATGATGCTCGCCAAGGCGCTGCTCGGCATCGCGGCGAAGCCGACCCCGGCCGAGATGTACGAGGTCGTGCTCAAGCACTACCTCGGCACGGTGATCAAGGATCGCTACGACGACCACCGCTCGCGCAAGGACGACCTCGAGCAGCTCCGGGTCGTGCTGGGCGGGTACCGCAGCCTCGAGAGCCTGCTCGCCGACCTCACCCTCGACCCGCTGGCCGGAACGCAGGTCGCCACGCCGCCCGACGACGAACCCGAGACGTCGCCGGTCACGCTCAGCACGATCCACAGCGCGAAGGGGCTCGAGTGGCCGCACGTATTCGTGATCGGGCTGAGCGACGGCGTGCTGCCGAGCCACCGCGCGCTCGCGACGGTCGACGAGCACGGCCACGGCCCCGAGCTCGAGGAGGAGAAGCGGCTGCTGTACGTGGCCATGACCCGCGCCCAGCGCGAGCTCGACCTCGCCTTCAGCCTGCTGGCGCCCCGGCGCGGCAGCGTGGTGATGCAGGAGCTGTCGCGCTTCCTGGACCCCGAGTCGGTGCGGGCCACGCTCGAGCGCGTCGAGCACCAGCGCCCGGGCGCGTTCAGCGACGACGACGTCCTCGACGCGCTGGCCGGGGAGTTCTAGAACAGGCCGAGGATCGCCCCGCCCACGGCGAACGCGACGAGGTGGTAGAGCCCGTCGATCAGGAACAGGCCGGGCTTGCGCCCTTCGTAGGCGAAGGTGACGGCGAGCAGCGTCACCCACACGCCGAGCGCGACGAGGGCGGCGTAGCCGGCCGAACCGAGGAAGCCGGTCACAGGGGAGTTGACGAGGAGCACCGCCAGCGTCAGCATCGCGAGCCCCTCGAGCACGAAGGTGAGCGCGTACATCGCGGGGCTCGCCCCTTCGCCGAGCTCTTCGCGGGTCTTGCCGAGCGCGTTCATCCAGGCGCTGCCGAACAGCGCGCCGTACCACACGGCTCCGATGGCGAAGTACGCCACCGTGGCCACGAGGACGCCCCAGAAGTTCACCGTCCAGCTCATGTCCAGCCTCCGATCTCGCGCCGCGGCCCCGGGTCGGGGACGGTCGGCGCGCGCGCCCGCCGTGGCGCGGGCCGGCCCCTGGCGGGCCGAATCGAGCTCCTGGAGACGCGATGGATCACGATAGTACGCGGCGCGCGGGCGCGCCGCCCTACGGCCCTGCGGACGCCACCTCGAAGATCGCGGTCTGCGCGGCCGCGACGTAGCGCAGGCCCGGCCGCCGCCGCTGCCGAGCGCCGGCCGCGTCCCGGCTGAAGGCGGGCAGGACGAGGGCGCGGCGTGCGACGACGAAGCACGGCACCGTGAGCGCCTCGCCCTCGGCGGCGAGGTGGATCGCGGGGTGGACGTGCCCCCCGACCGCGGGGCGGCTCCGCGGGACCGTGGCGAGGTCGTGGACCAGCGCCAGCGCGCCCAGGTCGAGCGCCTCGGCGACGTCGGTGAAGGCGACGCGCCGCAGCGCGGACTCCGCGCGACGGTCGTGGTTGCCGAGCGCCAGGCGAACGTCGCCGAGGTCGCGGGCGAGCGCGTCGAGCGCCGCGAGGACCCGGTCGGTCGCCCCGACCGCGTGGTGCACGACGTCGCCCAGGATCACCACCGTCGCGGCGCCCGTCTCGGCCGCGGCCGCGCGCAGCGCGTCGAGCGCGTCGTCGTCGCTGCCGCTGGGTACGGCGGCACCGTCGGCCTGCAGGCTCTCGGCGCGGCCGAGGTGGAGGTCGGCCACCAGCAGCGTCGCGTGCTC
>CBDUCW010000115.1:0-7119 GCA_965365745.1 uncultured Trueperaceae bacterium | reverse complement strand
CGTCCGGACCGCCGACCTCCGGACTGCCGCCCCCAGGACCGCCGCCCCCCGGACCGCCGTCGGCCGCTGCGCCGGCACGCGGTCACGCGCCCGCATCGGCCGCGGCCGCGGTACCCGGCCCGCGCGGAGCCGCCTCGGACCGCTCAGGCGGCCGAGGGCACCGCCACGTCCCGGCGACGGACCTTCGCCGCGGGGGCCGGCGCGACCCACGCATGGAGCGCGTCGCCCGACGCGTCGAGGTGCACCGAGCGGACGTGCACGGATTCGTCGGAACGGCCGCTGCGACGCAGCGCCATCGGCGTGCGCTCGAGCACCCGCGACAGGAGCGTGCCGAGCGCGCTCGATTCGCCGCGCCGGTCGATGCGGAGCTGCAGGGCGTCGCCCACGTCGCACAGCACGTCGGCGGGGATGTCGTCGATCGTGGTCATGGCGCGACCCTAGCGCCGGGGCGCCAACGGAGCCCTTACTGCGCGGCAATCGCCCGACCCGCCTCAGCCGTCGACGTAGGTGAGCCAGTGGGCGAACTCCGAGACCTGCCCGGTCACGACCTCGAGGTAGCGCTCGCGCATCTTGAGCGAGTAGGGGCCTGCGGCGCCCGATCCGATCGGCCGCCGATCGATCGAGGCGATCGGGGTCACTTCGGCCGCGGTGCCGACCATGAACACCTCGTCGGCCGTGTAGAGCTCGTCGCGCGTCGCCATCGTCGCCTCCACCGGCGTCCCCATCGACCGCGCGATCTGGATGACGCTGTCCCGGGTGATCCCGCGGAGGTTGACCGAGTGCGCGATGGGCAGCAGCACCCCGCTGCGGTACATGAAGATGTTCTCGCCCGAGCCCTCGGCGACGAAGCCCTCCTTGTCGAGCAGCAGCGCCTCGTCGAAGCCGCCCTCGCGCGCTTCCTGGTTCGCGAGCACGCTGTTGACGTAGTTGCCCCCGGCCTTCGCCTTGGTGGGCATGATGTCGCCGCTGCTGCGACGCCAGGAGCTGGTGATCAGGCGGGCGCCCTTGCGCACCGCTTCGTCGCCGAGGTACGTGCCCCAGGGCATCGTCGCGACCATGAAGTGGACGCGGTTCTTGCTCGGATTCACGCCGAGGCTCTCGGCGCCGTACCAGAGCAGCGGCCGGATGTAGCAGCTGCGGCGCTCGTTCGCGCGGATGGTCTCGAGGATCGCGTGGTCGATCGTCTCGCGGTCGAGATCGACGTGCATCCCCAGGATCTTGGCCGAATCGAGCAGCCGTTGGCTGTGCTCCTGGAGCCGGAACACGGCCGCTCCGCGCTCGGTCTCGTAGGCCCGGATCCCCTCGAAGATGCTGGTCCCGTAGTGCAGGGCGTGCGTCAGCACGCTGACGGTGGCCCGCTCCTGCGGAACGAGCTCGCCGTCGAACCAGATCATGCCGGCATCGAGCGCGCTGGTGCCAGCGGAATTGTCGGATGACGCGGACGAAGCGGACGACATCAGGAAGACCTCCGGAGCGGCGGGGACGGGGCGGTACGGGGCTTCATGCTACCGCTTCGCGGCGTGCGAGCCCTCGGCGCGCTCGGTCGTCGCGCCGCGGCAGCGGCCGGCCGGGCGCCGGCCCCGGCGAAGCCCGAGGGGGGCCGCCCGCGAGTCGCCAACCGGCGGCTTCCGGCCGTGGCCACCGGCTCTGCTACCGTGGCGCCATGAACATCCTCGTGACCGGAGGGGCCGGCTACATCGGGTCGGTCACCGTCGAAGCGCTCGTCGATCGGGGGCACGAGGTCGTCGTGCTCGACGATCTCAGCAAGGGCCACCGCGCTGCCGTGCACCCCGACGCCTCGTTCGTCGAGGGGCGCATCGACGACGCCGCCACGGTCGGTGCGGCGCTGCGCGATCACGACGTGGACGCGGTGGTGCACTTCGCGGCCGCCTCGCTCGTCGGCGAGTCGATGCGCGACCCGATCGGCTACTTCCGCGCCAACGCGTCGGCCTCGCTCGAGCTGTTCGCGACCCTGCTCGACCACGACGTTCGCAAGGTCGTGTTCTCGTCGACGGCGGCGCTGTTCGGCACCCCGGAGTCCGTCCCGATCCCGGACGATGCGCCCATCGCGCCCGAGAGCGTCTACGGCGAGTCCAAGCGGATGATCGAGCAGATGCTCCGCTGGCTCCGCGAGACCAAGGATCTCGGCTATGCGGCGCTCCGCTACTTCAACGCCGCCGGGGCCAGCGAGCGCTTCGGCGAAGACCACGATCCCGAGACCCACCTGGTGCCGATCGTGCTGCAGGTCGCCCAGGGGCGCCGCGAACGGATCGAGATCTTCGGCGACGACTACGACACGCCGGACGGCACCTGCATCCGCGACTACATCCACGTCGAGGACCTGGCGGATGCCCATGTACGCGCTGTGGAGGCGCTCGAGCCGGGCGTGGGTCTGCACTACAACCTCGGCAACGGCCGCGGTTTCAGCGTCCGCGAGGTGATCGACGTGTGCCGCGAGGTGACGGGGGCCGAGATTCCCGCCGTCGTGTCGCCGCGCCGCCCCGGCGATCCGCCGCGGCTCGTGGCCGACTCGGCGGGCATCGCCCGCGACCTCGGCTGGCGGCCCCGGTACCCCGCGTTGCGCGCCATCGTCGCGAGCGCCTGGCGCTGGCATCAGGCGCACCCGGACGGCTACGGAGGCTGACCGCCGGACCGGACGCCGAGGCGTCCCGAACCCGCGCCGCGTATGAACGAACGATGAAGCGCTCCCGTGTCGTCGCTTTCATCCCCCATCGTTCGGCGTGCTAGCCTCGGTGCGTTTGGAGATTCCTATGAACCGAACCCTGCTCATCCTTGCCACGCTGTGCGCGGCGCTGGTCGGCTTCTCGCTGGCGCAGGAGCAGAGCGTGACGCTCACCGGCAGCATCGTCAGCGAAGACGAGCTCGCCCCCGACAGCCGCGTAGCGGTGCACATCGCCGAGGCGAACAACGCCTGGGGCCTCGAGGTCGTGTCGGCATCGCCGGCCGCGGGCACCTTCTCGATGATCGTCGATCCGATCCCCGCCGATCAGCTGCGGCCCTTCCGCAGCGGCGCCGTCCTGCTCCCCGGCCTCCAGAACGAGTACCGGGTGACGCCGGACGACGTGAACTACGCGCGCGGACTCGTCAACATGTACGTCGACGACAACGGCAACGGCGTGTTCGACCGGCTCAACGATCGCTACTACCTCGGCGTCGCGAAGCTGGGCTCCGCGCTCGGATTCTTCTCGCTCCTCTACGTCGACAAGGCGGCCACGCTGACGGGCGCGGGCACCACGCTCGAACTCGAGCCCGGCTGGAACGTGTTCACCCTGCGCATCCCCGAGGGATCCGCCCAGTACGCCATGGACACCGAGGTCGACGACGTCGTGCTCGACGTCTTCCTGCCCTGAGGTCCGACCCGAAACGAGCTGAAAGCGGCGTCGAGCGCCCGCCCCGGTGGGCGCTCGGCGACGGTTCGCGCCCGTCGCCCCCTGCTATAACGGCGGCATGAACGCGAACCCTACGCTGATCGAGGGCGGACCCGACGGGACGGGGCTGCGTGTCGCCGTCGTCGCGAGCCGCTTCAACGATTTCATCACCCGCTCGCTTCTCGACGGTGCGCTCGACACGCTCCGCAGGCACGGCGTCGCCGACGACGCCATCACGGTGGCGTGGGTGCCCGGTGCGGTCGAGATTCCGCTCGTCGCCCAACGCATCGCCGCCAACGGCGCGGTCGACGCGGTCGTGACGCTCGGCGCCGTGATCCGCGGGGCCACGAGCCACTACGACTACGTGTGCTCGATGGTCGCCAGCGGCGTGCAGCGGGCGTCGCTCGACACCGGGGTCCCGGTGATCTTCGGGGTGTTGACCACCGACACGATCGAACAGGCGATCGAGCGCGCCGGCACCAAGGCCGGCAACAAGGGAGCCGAAGCGGCAGCCGCCGCGATCGAAATGGCGACCCTGCTCGGCAAGCTCGACTGAGGCCGGTCGTCCGGCCGTCGAAGCGGCGCGGGAATCGGATGCCCGGCTACAGTCCGCGGGTATACTGCCGCCACCCATGAGCGACGAGGCCGATCCGAACGACGCGCGGCAGCCCGAGCGCACGTACACCGCTCGGGAGATCGTGCTCGAACTGTTTCCCGCGACGCACGAAAAGCTCGTTCCCAAGCCCCGCCGCTTCGCCCTCGAGCGAAGCGGCGACGGCACGGTGCACGTCCGCAACGCCGCCGGCGCGGTCGAGCTGTCGATGACGCCGGTCACCGCCGCGGGGAACCACACCCTGCAGCTGTGCTGCGACCTCTGCGAGCACAGCAGCACCCGGCAGTTCATGCAGCTCGTGCGCACCGAACTCCCCGGCTCGCGCGGCCGACGTTTCCGCTACCTGACGGTGTGCCGCAACACGAGCGCCTGCGAGTCGCGGCGGCTCGGCGACGAGCCGGTCGAAGCGCTGCTTCGGAGCGCGCGCTGAGCGGCGCCGGGGGACCGGAGCGCGCACTGGGCGGCGCGGGCGGCGACGCGCGCCGGTCGGTCTTCGTCAGCGGCGGTGCCCAGGGCATCGGGCGCGCGATCGTCGACGCCTTGCTGGCGCGGGGCGGCCGCGTCGCTTCGCTCGACCTCGACGCCGAGGCCGTCGACGAGCTGCGGGCGGCGCACGCGACGGCGGTCGCCGATGGACGGCTGATCGCGGCCGTGGGCGACGTGGGCCACGAGAACGACGTCGCCCACGCCTTGGGAGCTGCCGTCGACGCCTTCGGCGAACTCAGCGGCGTGGTGCACAACGCCGGCATCGGCGCGGGCGGCCCCATCGAGGAGCTCCGCGTCGAGGACTGGCGGCGCGTGATCGACACGAACCTCGGCGGGTTGATGCTCTGCGCCAAGCACGGAGCGCCGGCCCTGCGCGCCGCCCGCGGCGCGATCGTCGCCATCGCCTCGACCCGAGCGCTGATGTCGGAGCCCGACACCGAGGCCTACGCGGCCTCGAAGGGCGGCATCGTGGCGCTCACCCATGCGCTGGCCGCGAGCCTCGGCCCCGACGTGCGGGTCAACGCGGTCAGCCCGGGTTGGATCGAGGTGCGCGACCGCAAGAAGCGCGCCCAGCGCCGCGAGCCCGAGCTCCGGCCGATCGACCACGCCCAGCACCTCGTGGGCCGCGTCGGGCGGCCCGAGGACATCGCGGACGCGGTGCTGTACCTGTTGTCGGACGCGGCCGGCTTCGTCACCGGCCAGAACTGGGTGATCGACGGCGGGATGACGAAGACGATGATCTACGCCCCGTAGTGCCCCTTCGCGACGACTACATCCAACGCACGATCGAGCAGATCGCGCAGGTGCTCCGGTACCTGCTCGGGCAGCGCGACGAGCGCGCCTTCGAACAGCTCATGCAGGAGCTCGACGGCGCCTACGACGAGCGACTGGGGAGCAGCCGGCGGCTGATCCGGCGGCTGGGCAGCGAGGAGCTGCTGGCCACGCTCTCGACCACCGGGCAGCTCGACCGGGAGCGGGCCTACCTGATGGGGGTGCTCCTCGCGGTCGAGGCGCAGGCGCTCGAGGCCCGCAACCGCCCCGTGCCGCCGGCGCTGCGGCAGAAGGCGCTCGACCTGCTCCTCGCGGCGGCGGCCGAAGGGCTCGACGTCGACGAACTCGACGGGCGCATCCTCGATCTGCAGCACGCGCTCCGCGACGTGCTCCTCCCCGAGGCGACCCTGTGGCGCGTCTTCGAGTACCGCGTGCGCCGCGGCGGCTACGCCGGGGCCGAGGACCTGCTGTTCGAGATCCTCGAGCGCTTCGGCGACGATTCGACCCGCCGGGAACGGGCGCGGGGCTACTACGCCTGGCTCGATCGGCGCAGCGATGCCGAGCTCGAGCGGGGCGGCCTGCCGCGCCCCGAGGTGCGCGAGGGTCGTGCGGCCCTCGAGGCGCTGCTCACGCGCCTCGCTACACTGCGAACATGAACGAGTCGACGGTCCCCGCAACCGGCCGCCGCCGCGTCGCGTCGGCGCGCGCCAAGGCCATGCCCGAGAGCATCTTCGCGCGCATGGACGCTGCCAAGAGCGCCGCCCGCGCAGCGGGGAACGAGGTGATCGACCTGTCGATCGGGTCGTCGGACCTGCCGCCGCCGCCCGCGGCGCTCGAGGCGCTGCGCGAGGCGACCCGCGACCCGGCCACGTACGGCTACTGCCTGCAGAGCGGCACGGCCGAGCTGCGCGAGGGCGTGGCCGCCTGGTACCGCGACCGCTACGGGCGCGACGTCGATCCCGACCGCGAGGTGCTGCCGCTCATCGGCGCGCAGGAGGGCTTCGCGAACCTGCTCCTGGCCATCGCCGACCCCGGCGACGCCGTGCTCGTGACCGAGCCCTGCTACCCCTCGTATTTCGGGGCGACGGCGCTGGCCGGCCTCGACCGTGTGCCGCTCCCCCTCGGTCCGCACAACGACTTCCTCCCCGACCTCGCGGCGATCCCCGCCGCCTCGGTGGCGCGCGCCCGGGCCCTGGTGCTCAACTACCCGAACAACCCCACGGCGGCCGTGGCCACGGAGGCCTTCTTCGAGACCGCCGCCGACTTCTGCCGACGCCACGACCTCGTGCTGATCCACGACTTCCCCTACGTCGACATGGTCTTCGGCGACTACGAGGCCCCGTCGGCGCTGACGGCGGGGATGGACGTGGGCATCGAGCTGTACTCGTGCTCGAAGTCGTTCCACATGGGCGGCTTCCGCATCGGCTGGGCGATCGGCAACGAAGCGATCGTGGCCGCGCTCGCCCGCGTGAAGGGCGCGGTCGACTTCAATCAGTACCGCGGCATCCAGCGCGCCGCCCTGGCCGCGCTGCAGCAGCCGCGCTCGCGCACGAGGGCCGACGCGGCCGTCTACGCCTCGCGCCGCGACGCCCTGCTCGGCGCCTTGAGGGGCATCGGCTGGGACGCGCCGCGTCCGGTCGCCAGCATGTACGTGTGGGCGCCGCTGCCGCACGGCATCGCCGACTCCACGGCGTGGTGCCTCGACCTCGCCCGCGCCACCGGGGTGGCGCTCGCCCCGGAGCTTTTGGAGCAGCGCCCCAACACCGCGGGCGACGCCTCGGTAGACCCCGTAGCACACGCCCACCCAGGCGAGAGCGATCGTGGCGATGAGGAGGGCCATCAAGAGCTCGTGGTGAAAAG
>CBDUCW010000114.1:0-7126 GCA_965365745.1 uncultured Trueperaceae bacterium | reverse complement strand
CGGGCGCTCGGCGAGTTCGGCGCCACCATCGTCGTCGCCGGAAGCCTGCAAGGGGTGACCCAGACGATGCCCCTGGCGATCTACGCCACGCTCGAACGGGACCTCGACGCAGCGCTGGCGATGTCGGCCGTCCTGGCCGCGGTCGCCTTCCTGCTGCTGCTGGCATTCCGCGGCGACCGCGAACCTCCGGCCTGACGGCGGCTCCGCCCGACCCTTCGGACGGCGGGTGTCTGCCATACTGACCGCGGTTTTCGCAGCCCCGCCCCGGCGCACGCCGGGGTCGTCGCCGCTCCCGCCCTCCCTCCGCCCGCGCCCCCGCAAGGCCCCGCCCCCGAACCGCCCCCGCCCCACCGAAGACGCATCGCAGGAGGATCCATGCCCGGAATCGCCATCATCGGAGCCCAGTGGGGAGACGAGGGGAAGGGGAAGGTCGTCGACGCGCTCGGGGCCGAAGCCGATCTCGTCGTGCGCTTCTCGGGCGGGGCGAACGCCGGCCACACGGTCGTGGTCGGCGACGACGTCTTCAAACTGCACCACCTGCCGTGCGGCGTGCTGCACGACGGACCGACCTCGGTGCTGGGCGGCGGCATGGTCGTCGACCCGTGGGAGTTCCTCAAGGAGTACGACGCGCTGGCCGAACGCCGCGACCCCGGGCCGGTCGTCATCGCACGCGAAGCGCACCTGGTGCTGCCGCACCACCGCAAGAACGACGAGGGCGGCGGCTTCGTCGGCACCACTGGACGCGGGATCGGGCCGACGTACTCCGACAAGGCGCGGCGCGTGTCGCTGCGCATGGAGGACCTGCTCGACGAGGCGGTGCTGCGCGAGCGGCTCGAACGCCTGCTCGCTGCCAAGCCCAACTCCACGGCGCGGGTCGGCTGGACGGACGTGGAGACGGCCTTCGCGGCCCTCGCCGAGGTTCGCGAGCGGCTGCTGCCGTTCATCGCCGACGCCGGGTCGATGGTGCGCGACGGCCTGCGCAGCGGGGCGAAGGTGCTCTTCGAGGGGGGGCAGGGCACCATGCTCGACCTGAGCTACGGAACCTATCCCTACGTGACCTCGAGCCACCCCACCGTCGGCGGGATCCTCGTCGGCGCCGGCGTGTCGCACAAGGCGCTCGACCAGGTGTTCGGCGTCGTCAAGGCCTTCACCAGCCGCGTCGGCCACGGACCGTTCCCCACCGAACTCGTCGACGAGGAGATGGCGCTGCGGCTGCGCGGGACCGGGAAGAACCAGTGGGACGAGTACGGCACCACCACCGGGCGTCCGCGCCGCGTGGGCTGGCTGGACCTCGCGCAGGTGCGGTACGCCTGCGAGATCAACGGCTTCGACGGGCTCGTGGTGACCAAGCTCGACATCCTGTCCGGGCTCGACCGCGTCAACGTCTGCGTCGAGTACGACGGCGACACGCCGGTCTACACGTCGTTGCCGGGGTGGGGCGACCTGCACGGACTCGGCAGCCGCGACGCCCTCCCCTCCGAAGTCACCGACTACCTCGGGCTGATCGAAGAGGTCACAGGCGTGCCGGTGGTGCTGTTTTCGACCAGCCCCGATCGCGAAGACACCTACGGCGAAGTTCGCTGGTCGTAGCCGCGGGAAGGCAGGCTCCATCGTGAAGGGATGGTTGATGGCGGTGCTCGTCGTCGTTGCTCTGTTGGCGATCGTTCTTGCCGGGGTGGGCTGGTACTTCTCGAACCGCATCCTCGAGCCCGCCCCGTACCAGCTCTTCGCGGAGTTCGAGATCGCGGGCGTCGGCGAGGGGCGGGTGCGGCTGCCGGAACCGCCCGACGACCCGGCGCAGTTCGCGCGCACCCGGGTGCAGGGCACCTACGGTCTCCTTTGGCGGGGGGACGCCCCCTTCGAGGCCGGGGCCGGCTACGGGCGCCTGGGTCCGGTCGTCGACGAAGGCGACGGAGGGGTGGTTCGCCCGCTCGAGCCGGTGGTGGGCGAGCCGCCCCGGAAGGGCGATCCCGCACGCATCGACATCACGATCTTCCGGCGCGATCCCGAGGCCGACCACGGCATCCCCTTCGAACGCATCGAGCTGCGCTCCGACGTCGACCTGGCGGGCTGGTGGATCGACGGCGCGCGCGACACGGGCGTCCTGTTGGTCCACGGCCGCCGCCGCGCCGACCTCACCGAGACCCTGCGCATCCTGCCGACCCTGGTCGAGCGCGGTCACCCCGTGCTGGCCGTGGCGCACCGCAACCACCGCTTCAGCGACCCGGCACCCGACGGCCGCTACCGCTACGGGGCGGCCGAGTACCGCGACGTGCTCGCCGGCGTCTCGTTCCTGCGCGATCAGGGCGTCGAGCGCATCGTGATCTACGCTTTCTCGTACGGGGCGCTGCTCAGCTTCGAAGCCCTGGAGCGGTGGCCCGACGACGCGCCCGCGCTCGCCGCGATCGTGCTCGATTCGCCGATGCTCGACACCCGCACCGTGATTCGGCGCGGCGCGGCCGACCTGGGACTGCCGCTCTCCGACCGCTTGAGCGACCTCGCGCTGTTCGTCGCCCGGCTGCGCACGGGCGTGGACTTCGGTTCGCTGGACGCGCGCTCGATCGCCCCGGGGCTGGCGACGCCCGTGCTGGTCTTCGCGGGCACGGCCGACAGCACGATCCCGATCGAGCTCGTCGACGACTTCGTGGCGCGCGTGCCGGCCCCCGTGGTGTACCGGCGCCTCGACGGCGTCGAGCACGTCGAGTCCTGGAACGTCGACCCCGACGCCTACGAGGCCGACGTGCGGGCCTTCCTCGCCGAGCACGTCGACGCCGCCGACACGGCCTCCCGGCCTTGACCCCGGCAGCCGACGCGGCGATCGTCCACGACGTCACGGTGCGGGGCCTGCGGATCCGCGGGCACCGGCTCGAGGTGCCTCTCGATCCGGCGCGGCCGGAGGCGGGAGCGATCTCGGTGTTCGCGCGCGAAGTCGGCCCCGTGGACGCGGACGGCTCCGCCGAGCGTCCGTGGCTGCTGTTTCTTCAAGGCGGACCCGGCGGCACCTCGCCGCGCCCCACCGAGGCCGGAGGGTGGATCGAGGCCGCGCTCGAGCGCGGCTACCGCGTGCTGCTCCTCGACCAGCGGGGCACCGGTCTGTCGACGCCGCTCGAAGCCGCGGCGCTCGAGGGGATGCCCCCGAGCGAGCAGGCCCGCTACCTGCGCGCCTTCCGCGCCGACGCGATCGTCCGCGACGCCGAGGCGTTCCGCGCCCACCTCGTGGGCGACGAGCCGTGGAGCGTACTCGGCCAGTCGTACGGCGGGTTCTGCGTGCTGACCTACCTTTCCTTCGCACCGCACGGGCTGCGCGAGGCCTTCGTCACGGGCGGGCTGAGCCAGCCGTGGCGCGATGCCGAGGCCGTGTACCGCGCCTGTTTCGCCGAGGTGCAGCGCCGCAACGACGCCTTCTTCGCTCGCTACCCCGCGGCCCGCGCCGCCGTGCGGAGGGTCGCGGAGCGCCTGCCGGTCGAGCTGCCCGACGGCGGCCGCTTGACGCGCCGCCGGCTGCAGAGCCTCGGCATGGCCTTCGGGCAGATCGACGGCTTCGAGACCCTCGCCTACCTGCTCGAGCGTGCCGTTCTGGGCCCCGGCGCAGGGGCGCGCCCGGGGGCGCTGTCGGACGCCTTCCTCGCCGAGGTGGGCGACCGCACGGGCTTCCGCCGCCGCCCGCTGTACGCGGTGCTGCACGAGAGCATCTACGCGCAGGGCGCGGCGACCGCCTGGGTCGCCGAACGCGTGCGCGGCGACTTCCCGGCCTTCGACGCGGACGCGCCGGATCTGCAGTTCACCGGCGAGATGATCTTCCCGTGGATGTTCGAGGACGTGGCCGAGCTGCGCGCGCTGCGCGAGGCCGCCGAGCGCCTCGCCGCGTTCGACGACTGGCCTCCGCTCTACGACCTCGGGCAGCTCGAGCGCAACCGCGTGCCCGTCGCGGCCGCGGTGTACCACGACGACATGTACGTCCCGCGCGCGCTCTCGCTCGAGACCGCCGAACGCATTCCGCGGCTGCGGACCTGGGTCACCAACGAGTACGAGCACGACGCGCTCCGGCGCAGCGGCGCCGAGGTCTTCGGGCGCCTCCACGCCATGGTGACGGGGCGGGCCTGAGCCCGACCTGCGGCGCCCGGGCCGCGCGCGGCCTGCTACCGTAGCGCCACGGGGCGGGCACCCGCGGCGCGCGGCGCCGCCGAACGGAGGCTTTCGATGGCAGACACCCAGCGCGGCCGCGGCACGACGGCCGGCATCTCCTTCGGCTCGATTTGGTTCATGGGCTGGCTGTTCACGCTCGGCTACGCCGGCCTGGCGTTCGGATCCGGCTTCTGGGCACTCTTCGTCTGGCCCTTCTACCTGGGGAGGGCGTTGGCGGGGGGCTGAACCACGGCGAATGCGACGACCGGCGGCGCCGCGAGGCGCCGCCAGTCGTTCGGTTTCGATTCGTCGTCGATCAGCCGCGCTGGTCGATCGGGGTGAAGGTCCGTCCGAGCGGCCCCTCGTAGACGAGGCGCGGGCGCATGATGCGGTTGTCGGCGTACTGCTCGTAGAGGTGCGCCATCCACCCCGACGTCCGCGCGACGGCGAAGATCGGCGTGTACATGTCGGTCGGGAACCCGAGCATGCGGTAGACCGACGCGCTGAAGAAGTCGACGTTCGGCTTGACCTGCTTGCCGCGCTTCTCCATTTCGCGGTCCATGACGCGCTCCATCTCGAGGCTCATCTCGAACCACTTGCTGTCGCCGGACTCCTCGGCGAGTTCGCGGCTGACGCGTTTGAGGATGATCGCGCGGGGATCCATCACCTTGTAGACGCGGTGTCCGAAGCCCGCGACGCGACCGTTCTCGCTGCCGAGCGTCTCGAGCACGTAGTCCTCGACGCCGTCGACCGAGCCGATCTGCTCGAGCGCGCCCATCACGGCGCTGTTGGCGCCGCCGTGCAGCGGCCCCTTGAGCGACCCGATGGCGGCCGTGATCGACGAGTAGACGTCGCTGAGCGTGCTCGCGGTCGACCGGCCCACGAAGGCGCTGGCGTTCGATCCGTGTTCGGCGTGGAGCACCAGCGCGACGTCCATCACGCGCGACATCTCGTCGCTCGGCTTGGTTCCGTTGAGCATCCACAGGAAGTTCGCCGGCACCGGAAGCGACGGATCGGGCTCGACGGGGTCCTTGCCGCTGCGGATGCGTTCGTAGGTGGCCACGATGCTCGCCATCTGCGCCTGCAGCTTGAGGCCGATGCGACGCACGTTGCTGGCGTCGACGCCGTCGGGATCGTCGTCGAAGGCGGCCAGGAGCGACACGGCCGTGCGCAGCGCATGCATCGGATGCGTGCCTTCGGGCAGCGCGCGCAGCAGGTCGATCACCTGCGACGGCAGCGCGAAGTTGGGCCCGAGGTCGGCGTGCAGGGCATCGAGCTCGCTCCGCGTCGGAAGCTCGCCTTCCCACAACAGGTGCACGACCTCTTCGAAGCTGGCCTTGTCGGCGAGCTCGGTGATGTCGTAGCCGCGGTAGATGAGTTGCCCACGCTGGCCGTCGATCGACGAGATCTCGCTCGTGTCGATGTGGACGCCCTGTAGGCCTCGGTAGATCGTTTCTTGCATCGGTCCTCCGTGGATCGATCGCCCGCTGGGTGTGCTCCGAAACCCCGCCGGTGCGCGGCGAGTGCCCGCGACGCCGTGGCTGCGGTCCGGGCAACGAGGGGATCGCGAGACGTGGCTTGGTTCGAGCGGACGCGGGGAGGGATCTGCGACCCGGACGCCGCCGCGCCGATCGGTGCAGCGACTCCGGATGCCCGCGCCGGAAGTTGACCAAGCATACCGGACCGGCCCCCGGATTCGCGTCGGAGTCCTCACGACCCAAGGGCGCTGACGCACGCGGTGCGGACGGGCGCGGCGGAGGGTCTCAGCGGCTGCCGTTCGGCGGCTCGTCCTCCGAGGACGCTCCGGTCGACGGGGCCGTGCCGCCGCCGGCCTCGGCGAGCGCGCGGAGCAGGTCCGAACCGTACCGCTCGAGCGTCACCGGCCCGACCCCGCTGACCTCGGCGAGCGCCGCGCGGTCGCGTGGCGCTGCCGCGGCAACGTGGGCAAGCGTCGCGTCGGGCACGATCGCGCCCGGGGCGACCCCGGTCCGTTCGGCCACCGCGCGGCGCCACGTCTCGAGGGCGGCGAGCCGTTCGGCTTCGGGCACGAGCGGCCGGTCGAGGGACTCGGAATTGGGGTCTTGGGGCTCGAAGCCGACGTACACGACCCCGCGGGCGCCGCCGCAGGTTCGCCGGACGCCGCCGCCGCGAGGCCCGGGCCGCCGGTTCCGTCCGCGGACGGGGCGGTCGATCCGGCGGCGGTCGGGTCCGCGCCCGCGTCGCCTCTCCCAGCGGGGCCGGTGGCCGCACGTGCCGCGTCGGGCGGCGGCACCTCGACCCAGCGGTTCGCGCCGCGTCGATCGCGCCACACGAGGGCGACGCCCACGGCGATCAGGACGACGGCGGCGGGCAGCGAGAACAGCACGCCCGAGGCGGCGATCCGCGACACGACGCCGATGCCGACCATGGCCACGCCGAGGATCAGCGGCCAGCGATTCGAGCGCGGTTCGATCCGGTCGATCGCCGCGGTCCCGATGCCGAGGCTGATCAGGAAGGCCTGCTCCCAGCCCCAATTCCCCTCGAGCAGCTGGCCGATCGACGCGCCGGCCAGCATGCTGCCCAGAACGAGGAAGGCGTAGCGGCGCTCGCGCACGTAGGCGACGAGGAACCCGATGGCGACGAGACCGATCCACAGCCAGCCGGGATCGTCGCCGAGCCGCGCGAGGAGCAGCAGGGCGCCCAACCCGAGCAGCGCCAGGCCGGCGAGGCGGCGGGGTTCGAGGCGACGGTCGTTCGTGTCGTGGGGATCGGGTGCGGCCATGACGCCTTCCGGGCAGGGGGGACGGGGCGCGGGCTCGTGCGCCCCCGGTGGGGTGGTTCGCGCGGCGACGGGCGCAGCGACGATGGCGGCCACGGTGGCCGCTGCGTTGGCATCGACGCGGGCTTCGGCGAGGGCGGTGCCGCGTGCGGTGCCGCGTGCGGCGACGAGGGCGGTTGCGAGAGCAGTGACGAGGGTGGTGACGAGGGCGTCGAAGTGCTCGGCGTCGTCGATGTCGAAGCA
>CBDUCW010000113.1:0-7131 GCA_965365745.1 uncultured Trueperaceae bacterium | reverse complement strand
GACGACGCGATCAACGCGCTCGACACCGCGATCGCCGTCATCCGCGGCGAGGACGTGCCGTTCCTGAACTACTTCGACACGCCCAAGATCACGCAAGAGAACCAGAGCGAGTTCACCAAGCCCGTCTTCTGACCTCGACTCGACCCCGCGGGGCGCGCAGCGCGCGCCCCGCCCTATCTACGCACGACACCCGTATTCCGACACCCACCGCATCGATCGATGCGCCGCCCGGGTTCCGAGGCCGGAACCCCGCGCCCCCAGGGAGTCCCCATGGACGCACGCCCGAATCGCTCCGCGACCGCGCCCGGCGGCGCGCCGTCCGACCAGCCGTCGCCGACCTCGGCCGCCAACGACGAGACGATCCTGCACCTCCGGGGCATCACCAAGACCTTCCCCGGCGTCAAGGCGCTCGACGACGTCGACCTCGAGGTTCGACGCGGCGAGGTCCATGCGCTGCTCGGCGAGAACGGGGCCGGCAAGTCGACGCTGATGAAGGTGCTGTCGGGGATCTACCAGGCCAACAGCGGCGAGATCATCCTCGAGGGCGAGCCGATCACGCTCAACGGCCCGCTCGATGCGAAGTCGAAGGGCATCCTGCTGATCCACCAGGAACTCTCGCTCGTGCCGGGCCTGTCGGTGGCCGAGAACATCTTCCTCGGCAGCCTGCCGACCCAGGCGCTGCGCAGCGTCAAGTGGAGCAAGCTCCGCAGCGACGCCCAGGAGATCCTCGATCGGCTCAACTGCACCTTCGGGCCGAACGAACGGGTCGGCAAGCTGTCGATCGCGAACCAGCAGATGGTCGAGATCGCACGCGCGCTCGCGTTCTCGCCCAAGATCGTGATCTTCGACGAGCCGACCTCGTCGCTCACCGAGCAGGAAAAGAACGTGCTCTTCGAGAACATCAACCGGCTCCGCGATCAGGGCGTGGCGATGATCTACATCTCGCACCGGATGGACGAGATCTTCGAGCTCTCCGACCGCATCACCGTCCTTCGCGACGGCCGGCACCGGGGAACCGTGTTCACCGACGAGACCAACGAGGACGAGGTCACCCGCCTCATGATCGGCCGCTACCTCGAGGAGTACTTCGAGGAAATCGACACGGGGACGCTCGGCGATGAGGTCTTACGGGTCGACGGCCTCACCGTGCCGGATCTGTTCGAGGACGTCTCGTTCTCGGTGCGCGCCGGCGAGGTCGTGGGCTTCTACGGCCTGATCGGGGCCGGACGCTCCGAGGTCGCCGAGACCCTCTTCGGGTTGCGCACCCCGAGCGCCGGGCAGACCTACCTCTACGGCGAGCCCGTGACGCTGAGTGGTCCGACCGAGGCCGTCGACCGCGGCCTGGGCTTCGTGCCCGAGGACCGCAAGGAGCAGGGGCTCGTGCTCGGGATGAGCGTCCGCGAGAACATCTCCCTGCCGCTGCTCGACGACATCCAACGGGCGGGCTTCTTGAACCCGGGCGAGGAGCAGCGCCTGTACCGCGAGTACAAGGACAAGCTCGAGATCAAGACGCCGGGACCCAACCAGCGCGCGCTCAATCTGTCGGGCGGAAACCAGCAGAAGATCGTGATCGCCAAGTGGCTGGCGCGCAACCCGCGACTGCTGATCCTCGACGAGCCCACCCGGGGGATCGACGTGGGCAGCAAGTCCGAGATCCACAAGCTCATCGGCGAGCTGGCCGCGAACGGGATCGCCGTGATCGTGATCTCGTCGGAGATGCCCGAGATCATGGGCGTCAGCCACCGCATCCTCACGATGTACGACGGGCGGATCACCGGCGAGTTCGACGGCTCCACCGTCACCGAGGACGACCTGATCACGGCCAGCATCGGAGGGGCCGCCGCAGAGGGTGGCAGCGATCCGAGCCAGGCCGGCGACGCCGGCGACGACGGCGACGCCAGCGGAGCCGCCTCCACGCCCTGATGCGCGTCGCGTTCCTCGGGCTCGGCCGCATGGGCCGCCCGATGGCCGCCAACCTCGTGGCCGCCGGGTTCGACGTCGTCGTCTGGAACCGCACGCAGGCCAAGGCCGAGGCGTTTGCAGCCGATCACGAAGCGACCACGGTCGCGGCCTCGGCCCTCGAGGCGGCCCGCGGCGCCGACGTCGTCGTCGGCATGCTCGCCGACGACCCTGCCGCCCGCGCGAGCTGGCTGGGCGAGGACGGCGCGATGGCGGGGCTGGCGCGCGACTCGGTGGCCATCGAGGCGGGTACGATCAGCCCCGATCTCGCCCGCGAGCTCGGCCGGCGCGCCGGGGCCGGGGGCGCGGGCTTCCTCGACGCCCCCGTGTCGGGAAGCACGGCCGCAGCGACCGATGCCACGCTGACGATCATGGTGGGCGGAGCGACCGAAGCGCTCGACCGAGCCCGCCCCGTACTGGAGGCGCTGGGCTCGCCCGTGCTCCATCTCGGACCCGGCGGCGCCGGCGCCGCCATGAAGCTGGCGGTCAACGGCATCATCCACAGCCTCAACCAGGCCATCGGCGAGGCGTTGGCGGTGGCCGAAGCCGCCGGCATCGACCGCGAGGTCGCCTACGGCGTGCTCGAATCGAGCGCCGTGGCCGCCCCGATGCTCGGCTACCGACGCGAGCAGTACCTGCGCCCCGCCGAGGCGCCCATCACCTTCGCCCTGCGCCTCGCCGCCAAGGACGTTCGCCTTCTGCTCGAGCTCGCCGGCTCCGCGGGCGTGCCGACGCCGCAGGCCGAGGCCAATCTCGCGGCGCTGCGCGCGGCCGTCGAGGCCGGCTACGGGTCCTGCGACATGGCCGAGATCGGCCGCTGGCTGCAGCGCCGTGCGCCCACCCGGCCCGCGCCGGAGACCGGAGGTGGGGCGTGAGCTTCCACACCCTGATCCTCGCCGGCGGCTGGAAGACCCACGCGCCGAGCGCCTTCGCCGCGTGGACCCGCGACCTGCTCGAGGGCGAGGGCGGCACGGTGACGGTCGCCGACCGGCTCGACGCCCTGCTCGACGACGCGCTCGTCGCGCGCAGCGATCTGATCGTGCCGATCTGGTCGAGCATGGGGAGCAGCCACGATGCGGCGCTGGGCAACCTCAGCCGCGAGCAGGAGGCCGCCCTGCTCGCCGCGGTGGAGGCCGGCACCGGCATCGCCGGTTGGCACGGCCACATGGGCGATGCGTTTCGCGACCGTCCGAACTACAAGTTCCTGGTGGGGTCGCAGTTCGTCGGCCATCCGCCGGGGTGGCCCGACAACCCGATCCCGGAGGAGGACTTCCTCACCTACCGCGTCGACATCGCGCCGGCGGCCGCCGATCACCCGATCGTCGCGGGGCTCGACGGCTTCGAGATCACGTCGGAGCAGTACTACCTCCACGTCGATCCCGCGATCGAGGTTCTGGCGACGACCACCTTCTCGGGGGAGCACCTCGCGTGGCTCGACGGCGTCGTCATGCCGGTCGCGTACACCAAGCGGTGGGGGGCGGGGCGTGTCTTCTACTGCTCGATCGGCCACTTCCTGGAGGAGTTCGACCTTCCGCCGGTGCGCGAGATGCTGCGGCGCGGGCTGCTGTGGGCCGCGCGCGCGGATCTCTGAGCGGACCTCGGAACGGCGCGGCCGAGCCGCGGGGGTTCAGTTCGACGCAGCGCCAGCGTCGTCCATGTCGTCCGCTTCGCCGCCCGCCGTCGAGGCGGCGTCGGGTTCCAACAGGACCCGTCCGACGCGCATCCCGACCGTGTCGATCACGGTCACCGTCCAGCCCTCGAGGTCGAAGCGATCGCCGGCTTCGGGCAGCCGCGCCATGCGCGCGGTAACCAGGCCCCCGACGGTGGCGAAGCGTCGCGGCTCCGGCACCACCTCGTCGCGCAGTCCCAGCACCTCGAGCAGCTCCTCGACGGCCAACCGCCCGTCGGCGACGAGCGTCCCGTCGCGTGGCGCGTGGACCCAGGCCGGGATCTCGCCGACCTCGGCGATCGGCCGGACCCCGGGGTCGTCGTTGGGCTCCTGATTCGCGATCTCGCCGATCAGCTCCTCGACGACGTCGGTCATCGTCACGAGGCCGTCGACGCCGCCGAATTCGTCGAGCACCACGGCGAGGTGCACGTCCGCCTCGCGGAAGCGTTCGACGAGCGAGAACACCGGCAGCGACTCGGGAACGAACAGGGCGTCGTGGGCGAGCGCCTCGAGGTCGACCGGGTCGCCGCGCAGCGCCGGCACCACCGCACTGCGCACGTGCAGCACGCCGACGACCTCGTCGACGTCGCCGCGGGTGAGCGGGTAGCGGCTGAAGGGGCGCGCCTCGATCATGTCGGCCAAGCCGTCCGGCCCCTCGGTGACGTCGACCGTCGCCATGGCCGGGCGCGGAGTCATGATCGACCGCACCCGCCGTTCGCCGAGCCAGAAGGCGTTCTCGATGATCTCCTGCTCCTGCGGCTCGATGATGCCGGCGCGGCGGCCCTGCTCCACCATCACGTTGATCTCTTCTTCGCTGACGCCCGGTTCCTCGGCCGGCTCGATGGGCAGGATCCACAGCACCGCGTCGGTGGACGCCGACAGGAACCGGACGATCGGCGTCGCCACCCAGCTCAGCGCGTGCATCGCGCCGGCGATGCGCTTGGCGATCCCGTTCGGGTCGTTGAGGCCGATGCGCTTGGGCACGAGCTCGCCGACCACCAGCGACAGGTAGGTGATGCCGCCGACGACGACCGCGAACGACAGCGGCGCGGCGATGGCCTCGAGGAAGGGGACCCCGAGGAGCACGTCGCCCAGGGGGCGCGCCAGGGTGGCGCCGCCGAAGGCGCCGGCGCCGACGCCCACGAGGGTGATGCCGATCTGCACCGTCGACAGGAAGCGGTTGGGGTGGTTGGCCAGCTCGAGCGCCCGCGACGCGGCGTCGTCGCCGTCCTCGGCGTCCTGCTGCAGACGCACCTTGTTCACCGACACGACGGCGATCTCGGACATCGCGAAGATGCCGTTCACGACGATCAGGGCGAGGACGATGAGCAGGTCGATCAGCGGCACGGGGAGAGCTCCTTCAGGGGATCGGCGGAGCGCGGCGTCGCCGTCGGGGCGCAACGGCGGATCGGCGCGGCGGAGGGGCGCGGAACGGGGCAGGGCGTGGGTCGCGGCGCAGGGGTCACAGGGTCACGGCGCGGGCCCCGTGCGGTTCGAGCCGGAAGTCGACTTCGCGCAGGTCCGAGAGCGCCTCGCGCACGGCCGCGTGTTGCCCGTCGGGGCAGCAGACGAGCACGAAGGCGCTGATCTTGCCGCCGGGGAGCTGCGCGGTCGCGCCGGTGGCCCGCACCCGCGCGGTGACGTCGCGCACGTAGTCGTCGACGAAGCTGCCGGGCAGCGTCTGCTTGAGCTCCTGCATGGTCCCGATCGCCGACGCGATGCGCCCGAGGTCGCCGGCCTCGAAGGCTTCGCCCAGGGCGTAGCCGAGCGCCTTGATCTCGTGGAGGCGGTCGCGCGCCTCGTCGAGGTGGCTGGTGAGCAGATCGAGCGACGGTTTGCTGCGCGCGTGATGGCCCGAGTAGAACAGCAGCAGCGAATCTTCGAACGCCTCGAGCGTAGCGGGCGCGACCGCGAGATCGCGTGGATGCCCGCCCTCGCCGTCGTATTCGATCAGCCGCAGCCCGCCGTAGGCGCAGATCGTCGGATCGTGGTAGCCCGACGCCCCGCCCAGGATGTCGACCTCGATGCGGGCCGCCTCGGACGCGAGCTGCGCCGCGTCGGGCTCCCGACCGTGGAGTCGGTGCAGCGCGTGGAGGAGCGTCACCGTGACGGCGCCGGAGCTCCCCAGCCCGCTCTCGCCGGCCAGGTCGGTCATCACCGCGAGTTCGACCGGGGTGTCGTCGCTGCCGCTGAGCCGCAGCGTCTCACGCACCAGGTCGTTGCTGATCTCGTCGATGGTGCGCGGCCGCACGTGGACGTCCTGATACTTGAGATCGAAGACCTCGCGGATGTTGGGTTTGAGGGCCACGTAGACGTACTTGTCGATGGTCGCGCTCACCGTCACGCCGCCGTGGGCGGCTGCGTACGGGCGCAGGTCGGTCAGGCCGCCGGCGAGGGGGATCCGCAACGGGGTCTTCGCGGCGACGAAGGTCGGCGGTCGCGTGCGCAGCGCGGTCATCGGCTTCATGCGAACCGCCCGGCGCCTGTCGGGCTCCGGCCCTCGAGCTCCAGCACGCGCGCGATCACGCCGAGCACGTTCGCTTCGGGCGTCGGCTCGGTGCCGCCGAGGTGCAGCCACTCGGGCGCTTCGACCGAGCCGACCGCGAGGCCGGCGTCGATCTCGCGCTGCAGGTTGGGAAGCAGGCGGATCTCGTTCGTGGCGACGGCGTCGAGCCGCGCCATGACCGGCGGGGCGAGCTTCCACGCGCCGATGTCCGACATCGCTTCGCGCCCCTGCCAGGCCCGCTCGACGCGGCCGTCCGCAGCGCGCGAGACCCGCACGTCGGTGTTCGCGTCGTCGCCGGAGGGGGCCACGGTGATCGCATTGTCCGACGGGTGCTCGATCAGGGCGCGAGCCATCGCCGGGGTGAGGTAGGTGTCGGCGAGCCACACGAGCGCGGGCGCGCCCGGCGCCAGGGCGCGGGCCGCCAGCGCGACCGCGTGGCCGGTGCCGCGCGCTTCGGCCTGCTCCACGTAGCGCACGGGGACGCCCTCGACGTCGGCGCCGAAGTACGCCTCCACCTGCTCGGCGTGGTGCCCCACGACGAACGCGAGGCGGTCGCGGTCGGGTTGGACGAGGCCGGTCGCGAGGAGGTTGCGTACGCTGCACGCGACGAACGGTTCGAGGCCAACCGGGTACATGCACTTCTGCAGGTACCGGCCCAGCTGCCCGAACCGCGTCCCCTCGCCGGCGGCGAGACAGAGGAAATCCACGCGGCGACCCTAGCACGCGTGCTGGGCGCGCCCGACGCGTCACCGACAGGCCACCGGGGGACCGCTCCGTATACTGGCCGGGCTGTGCAGGTCGCCCCATCCACCCTCGACAAACTCGCCTTCGACCGCGTCCGCGAGGCGCTGGCCGAGCGCTGCGCGTCGCACCTCGGTCAGGAGCGCGCGCGAGCGCTGCTGCCCGACCTCGAGCGCGCCGACGCCGAGCTCCGGCATCGGCGCGTCGCCGAGGTGGTGGACGGCGGCGATCTTTCGCTGGGCGGGATCAGCGACGT
>CBDUCW010000112.1:0-7176 GCA_965365745.1 uncultured Trueperaceae bacterium | reverse complement strand
ATTCGGGCGCGGCGCACGTTGCGGATGGGGCGGGGGTGCGGGGCGAGCGGCGGCTCGCGCCGCGATCGTGCGAGCGCTACACGGTCATGCGGGGATCGAGAACGTCGCGGAGCCAGTCGCCAAGGAGGATCATGCCGAGCGTCGTCAGCGTGATGGCGATGCCGGGGAAGGTGGCGAGCCACCAGGACGTCGCCAGGTAGTCGCGTCCTTCGGAAAGCATGATTCCCCACGTGATGGTGGGCGGCTGGACGCCGAGGCCGAGGAACGACAGCGACGACTCGGCGATGATCACGGTGGCGATCTGCAGCGTGGCGAGCACGATGATCGGAGCGGTCACGTTGGGGAGGACGTGCCGGAACAGGATGATGGCGTGATTCTGTCCCAGCGCGCCGGCGGCCTCGACGTACTCCAGGTGCTTCACCGACAGGACCTCGCCGCGGACGACCCGCGCGAAGGTGATCCACCCCGTCAGGCCGAGCACGACGACGAGGATGAGCAGCGAGTTGTCGCTCTCGACCCCGACGGCGCCGATCACGGCCAGCGCCAGAATGATGAACGGGATGGCCATGAACGTGTCGATGACGCGCGAGATGAACCCGTCGGTTCGCCCGCCGGCGTAGCCGGCGATGAGTCCGAGCACGATGCCGATCACCATCGATACGAGCACGCCGAGGACGCCGACGATGAGCGACACGCGCGAGCCGAAGATCAGGCGGCTGAGCACGTCGCGCCCGAGCTGGTCGGTGCCGAGCAGGTACTCCGAGTTCGCCCCGAAGAGCGAGGGGGCCTCGAGCCTGGCGCGGAGGTTGAATTCGGTCGGGTCGTAGGGCGCGATCCACGGGGCGAAGATCGCCACGACGACGGCGACGAGGACGAGTCCGGCGCCAAGCAGCCCGACGGGGCTCCGCACGAGGCTACGAAGCGCTCGGAGGATCGCACGACGCGTGCCCGTCGGCGGCATTCCGTCGGCGGGACCTCCCCCTTCCGGGTCGAGGTCGAGATTCGCCGCGGCGGCGACGGCGTCGATGCGCGCGTCGCCCCCGGACGAAGAGGTTTGGGCTCGCATCGTCACGGTGCGCTCACCCGTAGCGGATGCGCGGGTTGATGTAGGCGTAGAGCACGTCGACGAGCAGGTTGGTCGCCATGACGACCAGCGCGAAGACGAGGACGCCCGCCTGGACGAGCGTGAGATCGCGTTGCAGCACGGCGTTCAGCATCAGGCGACCCATTCCCGGCCAGGCGAACACCTGCTCGACGATCACCGATCCGCCGAGGAGCCAAGCCATCTGCAGGCCGAAGACGGTCACGACGGCGATCAGGGCGTTGCGCAGGCCGTGGCGCATGACCACGTTCCAGGCGTTGACGCCCTTGGCGCGGGCGGTCGTCATGTACTCGCGCCGCATGACCTCGAGCATCGACGAGCGCAGGACGCGCGCCATGGTCGTGGCGATCCCCGTGCCCAACGTGATCGCGGGCAGGACGATCGAACTGAATCCGAATCGTCCCGACACGGGGAGCCATCGCAACTGCACGCCGACGATGAGGATCAGCATGATTCCGATCCAGAAGTTGGGCATCGCACGCCCCAACGTGCTCGCCGTCGTGACGAACAGGTCCAGCGGCGTGTTCTGGTAGACCGCCGATAGGATGCCCGCCGGGATGGCGATCACCACCGCGACCACGATCGACGCCAGCGCGAGTTCCAGCGTGGCGGGCAGGCGTTCGAGGACCAGCGGCATCGCCGGTTGCTTGTAGCGATACGAGTCGCCGAAGTCCCCGGTCAAGATCAACCCGAGCTGCCGGAAGTACTGCTCGGGGAGGGGTCGATCGAAGCCGTAGGCCGCCCGAACCGCGGCGATCTCCTCGGCCGAGGCCTCCGGGTCGACGAGGTGGGCGATCGGGTCGCCTCCGATGCGAAGGAGGATGAACAAGATAAGCGTCAGGCCGAAGAGCGGCGGGATCATCTGGAGGATTCGGGAGAACAGATATCGGGGCACGTGACCGTCCTCGTTCGGAGATATCGGGAGGGGCGTGCGGGAGGCGATCGCCTCCCGCACGTAGGATCGAAGGGCTCAGAGGCTAGTCGAGAACGGCGTCGCCCATCCAGAGGAACCCGTCGAGGGGAGCGTCCCACGCCAGGTTGTCGGCCTTGCCGATGGCGTCCTTCATCTGGTAGAGGGGGATCGACACGGCCGCGTCGTAGATGAGGTTGCTGATCTCCTCGTACTGCGCGGCGCGGGCGTCGGGATCCATGTTGACGGCGGCCTCGCGGATCAGCTGATCGACGCGGTCGGCGTCGGGGCCGGACCAGCCGCTGCGCTCGCGGCGATCGGAGCGCTCCGAGAGCACCGCGATCCACGGATCGAAGAACGAGTTGCCCAGCGCGTCCATGTAGATCTCTTCGTTCCGGTACGGGAAGTACACCTGCTCGCGGAACGTGGTCGTGTCGAGGATCTGGAGGTTGATGTTGAAGCCCACGGCTTCGAGCATCGCACCGATCACTTCGGTCACTTCGCGCTGGAGGAGCCACGAGGTGCTGCTGTGGAACGTCAGCTCTTCGCCGTCGTACCCGGCTTCGGCGAGCAGCTCCATCGAGCGCTCGGGATCGTAGCCCGCGGTCGTGTCGTAGAGGTCGGGATCGCTACCGATCGTGGGTGGCGTGATGCGGGTCTGCGTGGGCACGCCCAGGCCGTCGATCACGTCCATGATCGTTTCGCGGTCGATGGCGTACTTGATCGCGTTGCGAATCCGCACGTCCTCGGTAAGGCCGCTCCAGTCGGGGTTCTGCTCCGACGGGCCGGCGCGGAGGGCGAGCAGCATGACGCGGGTCGTGAGGTAGTCCTCGACCTCGGTGCCCTCGTTGCTGTTGATGCGGTCCCAGTCCTGCGGCGGAACGCCCACGATGAGGTCGACGGCGCCGGTCAGCAGGTTCGCGACGCGGGTCGAGTTCTCGGGGATCGAACGCCAGGTGATGCGCTCGATGTCGGGCGCGCCCTGCCAGTAGTCCTGGTTGGCTTCGAGCACGAGGAAGTCGTCCGTCGTGTACTCGACGAACTTGTACGGGCCCGTGCCGATGGGCGTGTACGTGCCGGCTTCCATCATCTCGCGGCCGGCGACCGGGGCCTGGATGCCGCAGCCCGTTCCGGCCATCTTGCTCAGGAACGACGGATCGGGTTCCACCGTCTTGATCTCGACTTCGAGCGGCGACAGCGCCGTGATCGAGTCGATGAAGAGCCACTGGTTGAAGGTGATGAACTCGTCGCGCGAAGCCTCTTGGATGCGCTCGTACGTCCACTTCACGGCGTCGGCGTTGAGCGGCTCTCCGTTGTGGAAGGTCACGCCGTCGCGCAGCGTCAGGCGCCACGTCGTGTCGTCGATGTTCTGCCACGACTCGGCGAGCCACGGCTCGAATTCGGCCGTCGCACGATTGCGCCAGACCAGGCAGTCGAACATGTTCATGTGGATCCAGGTCGAGGCGATCGCCCAGTCGGCGGGCGGATCGAGCGAGCTCGGGAGCTCGTTCATGCCGATGGTGATCTCTTCGCCGTCGCCCTGGGCGAACACGGTGCTGGTGGGAGCCAGCGCGGCGAACAACAGGGCCAGCAGGATGGCAAGCAAGGTCTTGCGGAGTTTCAGGGTCACACGTTCCTCCTCGGGGAGCGGGGGGTAGGGGCTTGGGGTGGCGGCGGCTATGGTTGTCGGTCCACGGCGTCCTCCTCGCGCTGAGCGTCGCGAATCAAGGCGATGACGTCGCGGTCGCGACACGAAAGCGCGCGACGGCGTCGGGATCGAAGGCCACGCCCCATCCGGGGGCGTCGGGGGCATCGAGCGAGAGTCCGGAGGGCTCGAAGGGTTCGGAGAGGACGGTCGCGTCGAGCTGCGTGAACGGGGACGGCCATCGGGCGCAGGGGAGCGCGGCGGCGAGGTGGGCGGCGACGACGGCGATCAGGTCGAAGTAGATGGCGATCGACAGGGTGAGGTCGGCGGCGTCGAAGATCGTTGCGATCTCGTGGACGTGGCGGACCCCTCCATGTTTGGTGATCTTCATGAGAGCCAGCGTGGCCGCGCGCCGGCGCACGACGTCGATGGCGTCCGAGGGAGCGTAGATCGCTTCGTCGGCCATGATCGGCGTCTTGAGCCGGCGGGCCAGCTCGGCGAGGTCGTCGGTCGAAGCGACCGGTTGCTCGATCGCTCCGAGTCCGCCGATCGCCTCCATTTCGGCGAGCGCCCAGTGCGCTTCCCAGAGGTCGTAGCCGGCGTTGCCGTCGACCTGGATCAGGGCTCGGCCGTCCACGGCCTCGGCGACCGCGCGGTAGCGGGCCACGTCGGCCACCGGGTCGAGCCCGACCTTCATCTTCAGAACCGGGAAGGCCTGGGTGTCGAGAACGCTGCGGGCTTCGGCGGCCATGCGCTCGGGCGTGTCGTGATGGACGAAGCCCATGAGCGAGAGCCCCGGGCGCACCTTGCCGCCGAGCAAGGCGTGGACCGGCTCGCCGTGTGCCTTGCCCTTCAGGTCCCACAGCGCGAGCTCGACGCCCGCATGCGACGACCAGTGATCGGGGAGGGCAGCCTCGGTCGCTGCGTGCAGCGCGGCGAGGTTGAGCGGGTCCTCGGCGGCGAAGAGCACCGGCGCGAGGTGCGCGTGGATGTTGGCGCTGATCCCTTCGGCGGTCTCGCCGTAGGAGCGTGGCGCGACCGCGGTCTGGCCGATGCCCGTGAGGCCCTCGTCGGTTTCGATTTCGACCAGAACGGTCGTAGCCAGGTCGCCACTGCCGTATCGGGTGGTCAAGGTGTCGGTGCGTGGAAGCGCGACGACGTGCGTTCGAAGGGCGGTGATTCGCATCGCGTCAGCGATCCGCGGCGACGGACTCGTTCGCAACGTCGTCGAGAAGCGAGGCGTCGAGTCCGTAGTCGCGCTGGGCGCCCTCGGGCGTCACGTGACCGAGCCGTACGTCATCGAGCACGGCCTCCACCGGACGCTCCGACGGGTCGCCGAACCCGGCGCCGCCGGGCATGCGCAGCTCGATCGTGTCGCCGGGCGCGAAGTCGAGGATCGGGAAGCGGTCGATGCGCTCGCCGTTGAACCACACCTCGCCGGTGCGACCGTTGTGCCCGCCGCCGAGTCCGGGCGGCGCGCAGGCGATCTTGTCGGGGCGCACACGTGCGTACACCGTCTCGGCGCCCGCGTTCTCGAACGTCATGACTTGGCCGAGCCCGCCCCGGCTGCGGCCAGGACCCGCGGAATCCTCGAGAAGGCGCTTCTCGTGGATGCGGATGGGGCTCTGGGTCTCGAAGATCTCGGTCGGGGTGACGCTCGAGTTGTGCGGGAAGGCGATCGGGACGAGGCCGTCCATGTCGCGCATCGCGCCGCGGCCGCCGTGCGGAAGGATGTGCACGCTGAACCGCCCGTGCTCCTTCGTGTCACCGTGAACGCTGAACGGCCAGATGCTCCCCGCGCCGGCCTGGGCGTGCTCGCCGAGCACGGGCCAGACGGCGCCGAAGAGCACCTGATTGATGTTGTTCGTCGTCTTGGCCCGAGCGTTCACGGGGTGCGGGAAGGTCGTGTTGAGGATGCAGCCCTCGGGGGCAGTGACGGTGATCGGGCGGAACAAGCCCTCGTTGTTGGGGACGTTCGGCACGAGCGCGCACTTGAAGGGATACATGCTGCTCGAGAACGTCACGTTGTAGACGCAGTTGATCGCCGCGTGCTCGACTTGGGGACTGGTGCCGCTGTAGTCGACGTAGATATCGCGGCCGTCGACCGTGACCGTGGCGTGCAGGTGAACGATGTCGACGTAGCCGTCGATGTCGAGGCCGAACTCCCAGCTCCCGTCGGGGAGCGCTTCGATCCGGTCGCGCATCGCCGTCTCGGAGCGCCCGTGGATCGCGGAGCCCAGCGCGACGAGATCGCTCATCGCGTAGTCGTCCAGGAACTCGCGAAGGCGGCGTGCACCCACGCGGTGCGTCCCCGCGATGGCGCGGAGATCGCCCAGCACGTCCTCGGGAACGCGGCAATTCTGGCCAATGATGTCGAACAGCAGGCGGTTCTCCTCGCCGGCTTCGAACAGCTTCGCGGGCGGTACCCGCACGCCCTCGGTGAAGACGTCGCTCGCGATGATGTCGCCGCTGTGGCCGCCGACGTCCGAGACGTGGGCGATCGTTCCCATGAACGCCACGGGCTTCCCGCGCCAGAAGACGGGGGTCACCACGGCGTAGTCGGGGAGGTGTCCCGCGGCGAGCCAGGGATCGTTCGTGACGAGGACGTCGCCCTCCTCGAGCGTCTCGAGCGGGAAGCGCTCGAGAATGCGGCGCGTCGTACGCGGCAGGATCACGCAGAAGTCGGGCGGGCTGAAGCTCGACTGGCACAGCGAGGCGCCCTGCGCGTCGAGGAGGATGCACGCGAAGTCGTGGCTCTCGCCGACGATGGTCGAGAACGACGTCTTGATGACGGCGTTGTCGACCTCGTCCATGATGCTGATCAGCCGCTGCCAGCGGATCTCAAGTTCGATCGCATCGATCTCGTGGCCGGATGGGGGGGTCATCGAGCTCCTCGGGGGGACGCGGTGCGGGATCGGACATGCGACACGGGATCGTGGGGCGGACGGGACGCCTGCGGGGGTTCCACCGGGGAACCTCCGCCGGACAACTGTTGATTGTTAACAGTTTCTACCCCGGCACAGGTGCAAGGTTTTGTGGAATTTAGCATAGACTTGCACGGAGCGTCAACGACGGCTGGGACGCGTCCCGGACCGTGCTGCGCCGAGTTCGGACCGGGGTTGGCATGCGCGTCGTGACCCGGGTTCCGGTGCATCATCCTCCAGTCGCCGTGGGCTCGAGCCAGCGCTCGAACCATTCGAGATAGGCCTCGAGTCGCTTGACCCGGTGCCACGGTCGCCCCCCGCGCGAAAGCCCGTGCGACTCGTTCGGAAACCGCAGCAGCTCGCATGGAACGCCCTGGACGGCGAGTGCCGCGAACAGCCGCTCGCCTTGATCGATCGGACAGCGAAGATCGAACGCGCTGTGGATCACCAGGGTGGGCGTCCGGGCGCCCCCGATGTGCATCAGCGGGCTCTGCCGCAGGTAGCGGTCGGGGGCGTCCCACGGAGGGGCGTCGCCGTATTCGAAGGCGCGGAGGTAGCCCATGTCGCTGCCGCCGAAGGTGCCCAGCTTGTCGAC